>NZ_QSFR01000028.1:0-11996 GCF_003467925.1 Collinsella sp. AM43-1
ACTTGAAGAAGGGGGAGGCCTCGCGGCCTCCCCCTTTTTTGTATCTCGGGCAATTTGTCTCACATAGTAGCTGTGTTTTATAACCCTCGTTTGTCGCATCTTCTGTGAACGGGCTACAATAACTTAGTCTGTGCGATATGGAGGTGAACATGGCTGAAGCTGGTATCGGCGTTGATATCGTCGAGATTTCCCGCATGAAATCAATTCTTGAAAAGACGCCGTCGTTTGCTCGGCGTGTGTTTACCGAAGAAGAGCGTGCGTATTGCGATGCATCATCGCGTCCCGCTGCTCACTATGCGAGCCGCTTTGCTTCGCGCGAGGCGGTGCTTAAAGCTCTCGGCACGGGTTTTAGTCAAGGCGTGGGTCGCAAGGATGTTTCGGTAACGCGTGATAAACTCGGCAAACCGAAGGCGCTGCTTTCGGGCCGTGCTCTCGAGATCGCTCAAGAACTGGGCGTTGTTGAGGTCGCTCTTTCCATTACGCTTACGGGAGACTTGGCCGTTGCGAATGCCATCGCGATTACCGAAGATGCTCGGCCTAAGCCAAAAGATGAAAAGGTGAGCACCAAGAAACGCGTTGCGCAGACATTTAAAGAGGCTCGCTCTGTATTAGATGAGCTCGAGCAGCTGCAGAATTCAGCATTGACGGAGCACCTGGGCGATGCTTCGCAAGATACGCTAGGAGCATAGATGAAACCGGTTTTGAGTACCGAAGAAGTCGTTCGTCTCGAGGATATCATCGAACGCGAAGGGACTTCGAAGGCCGAGCTTATGGAGCTAGCGGGTGAGTTTGCCGCTAACGAGGTCTTGAAGCTCAATCCCGATCGGGTTCTCGTTTTGGTCGGTTTTGGTAATAATGGCGGCGACGGTTGGGTTGCCGCCGATATCTTGAGCCACAAGGGTGTGGACGTGGATATCGTTTCTCCGGTTGAGCCGGATGAGATTCCTGCTGCTTTGGCACGTCATGTTGCTCGTCGAACTGCCGGCCGCGATGTGCACGTTTGCGTCGGTCCCTCGCGTGACGAACTCGAGGTTTTGATCGATAAGGCGGATGTTGTTGTCGATGCCATTTTTGGTACCGGTTTCCACGGGAATCTGCGTGCGCCGTTCTCCATTTGGATTCCTACGGTCAATGAATGCGCCGATTGTGTCGTATCCATTGATGTCCCCTCGGGCCTGAATGCCGAGACGGGCGTTGTTGATGACGACTGCATTCGTGCCGAGCGCACGGTGACGATGATTGCGCCCAAGATTGGTCTGTATAGCGCTGATGGCCCTGAGTATGCTGGCGATTTGATCTGCGGCAATCTTTACGACCGTCTTGACGAAGTCATCGATGATGTTGACCACGCCGCCGAGATTGTCGAGCCCGGTGACTTAGTTGATTACTTTGCTCCGCTACCATCGAATATCGATAAGTATTCCCGTGGCTCTGTGCTTATTGTCGCCGGATCGGCGCAATATCCTGGTGCTGCCATTATGGCGGCCAAGTCTGCAGCTCGCGCGGGTGCTGGTTACGTGGCAGTCGCGGCTCCTGACGCCTGCGCCAATCTCATTCGCATGGCACTTCCTTCGATTCCGGTCTTTGCTATTCCGTCTGATTCCCGCGGCTCCTTTGGCGCCGCTGCGCGCATGACGGTGTGCGAGATCGCAAAGAAGTACAGCTGCGTGCTGTGCGGTCCCGGTATGACGACGTCTGCCGGCGCTATGCAGGTGGTTTCGGGCTTGCTCGAGCTTGATGTACCGCTAATTTTGGACGCCGATGCACTCAACTGCCTTGCTAAGATTGCCATTGACGGTATTGATAGTAACCCCGAGATGTATCGCCGCGAGCAGCCGTTGGTTATGACGCCGCACTATCGTGAGCTTTCGCGCCTGGTTGCCGGTGACGAGGTGAACGACCTTGGTACCGCGATTGCGGCCGCGCAGAAGGTTGTCTGGGCTGCAGGCTCCGACAATCTGGTGGTCATAGCCAAGGGGCCGACGACGGCTATCTGTGGCGTTGAGCGCGTGCTGCTGCCACTCTCGGGTCCGGCTTCTCTGGCAACTGCCGGTTCTGGTGATGTTCTCGCGGGTATTTTGGCCGGCACGCTTGCCACCATGCGCGACGAGATGGATCGTTGGGAGCTGCTGTATTCGTACGCCGTCGCACTTCACAGCTACGCCGGTTTTGCTGCGGCGACGGAGTATGGTGAGAAGAGCGTTATCGCGACCGATCTTATCGACTTGATCGGTCCTGCCATGGAGCTGGCGGCAAAGGATGCGCTCGAAGATCTGGGAATCATGGACGAAGGGTCGGATGACTAATCATGAATAAAGCCGATTTGACGCGCTGGTCCTGGGTCGAGATCGACCGCGGGGCGCTCCGTCGCAACACGAGGGCCTATAAGAACTTGCTGAATCCACGTCAGCGCCTGTGCTGCGTGGTCAAGGCCGATGCTTATGGTCATGGAGCTGTTGAGTGCGCCAAGATCATGTATTCGGCCGGTGCCGACATGTTTGCCGTGGCGACGGTTAACGAGGGCGTTGAGCTCCGACAGGGCGGGATTACGAAACCCATCCTCATCCTAAGCGAGCCGCCTATCGAGGCCATTCCGACGTTGCTCGAGTTTGATATCATGCCCTCGGTCTATACGTCTGACTTTGCTCTTGCGTATGGAGAATGTGCCGTCGCGGCGGGCAAAGTGGGCAAGTACCATCTTGCCATCGAGACGGGCATGAATCGTATCGGCGTTCACTACACGCAGGTGCTCGACTTTGTCCGCGGTATAAATTTCCATCGCGGTATTCAGTGCGACGGCGTATTTACGCACTTCGCCACGGCCGATGAACCTTCGGGCTGGGACTACAAGCTGCAGTGCCAGCGTTTTACCGAGGCCGTTCAGGCCATTAAGGACGCAGGTTTTGAATGCGGTATCGTGCATTGTGCCAATACGCCATCCTCGATGCTCGATTCTTCAATGCACTTTGACATGATTCGTGCCGGCATCGGTTTGTATGGTCTGCAGCCATGTGAGCTGAGTGGTCGCGTGATGCAGCTTGATCCCGTCATGAGCGTCCACGCGCGTGTGACGCGCGTGGCACACCCTGCGATGGGCGAGGGCGTGGGCTACGGCTTTACCTACCGCGTACCGCGCACGCGCGTTCAGATCTGCACCCTTCCGATCGGTTATGCCGATGGCCTTTCGCGTACGCTTTCCAATCGTATGGACGTGCTGTATCGCGGCGAGCGTGTGCGTCAGGTGGGCAATATCTGCATGGACCAGTTTATGGTCGCCATTCAGTCCAACCCGGCGCATGAGATTCCCGAGGCCGAGTATGGTGACGAGATGATCATTGTCGGCCGCGATGGAGATGCCGAGATTACCATGGACGAGATGGCGCGCCTACGCGGCACGATTAACTACGAGGTCGCTTGCGGCTTTGGTATGCGTCTCGACAAGGTCTACGTGTAGGAGTCGCTATGGGCGTCATGCACATTCCCGGCCATAGCCATCAGGCGCCGCGTGAGGTCGCACTCGAGGAGATCGAGGCCGTTCTGGGCGATTGTCACCTTTGCCAGCTTTACCAGTCGCGCCACAACATCGTGTTTGGCGTGGGAAACCCCCGCGCTCGCGTGATGTTTATTGGCGAGGCGCCGGGCCGTAATGAGGATTTGCAGGGCGAGCCCTTTGTGGGGGCGGCGGGCGAGGATCTCAACGGCATCCTTTCGCTGGCTGGCCTCAAGCGCGAAGACGTCTACATTGCCAACGTGCTTAAGTGTCGCCCGCCGGGAAACCGCAATCCGCGCCCCGAGGAAGTGCTGGCTTGCTCACCGTTTTTGCGCGAGCAGATTCGAAGCATCTGGCCCGATATCATCGTGACACTCGGCAATCCCGCGACGCACTTTGTGCTCAAGACCGAGATCGGCATTACCAAGCTGCGCGGCAGGTTCCATCAGATGGGGCACTTTGTGGTGATGCCGACGTTTCATCCCGCGGCAGCGCTGCGCAATCCGGCGTGGCAAGAGTTGCTGGAGGAAGACTTTAAGATGCTGGGCGACTATCTGGAGCGGCACTCCGCGCCAGAGGGTGCCTCGGAATAATAAGGAGCATATATGTCCCTGGAGCGCCTGGGGGTAGGTATTTATAGAACGGCTTGCTCTGCCGATACGGAGCATTTTGGCGAGCTGGTTGCGCCGTGCCTGGAAGATGGTGATGTGCTGATCTTGACCGGCGGCCTCGGGGTGGGCAAAACCCACTTTACCAAGGGCGTTTCGCGTGCTCTGGGCGATGAGCATATGGTCACAAGCCCTACGTTCGCACTCATGGCCGTTCATGACCAAGGGCGTATTCCGCTGTTCCATTTTGATCTGTACCGCCTGGAGCATGCCTACGAGCTTGAGGATACGGGCATTTTTGACGTGCTGGGCTATGAGGGTGTTTGCCTGCTGGAATGGGGCGAGCAGTTTCAGGATGAACTGACAGATGAGTATCTTTCGGTGACGCTTAAGCGCGATGAGGACGACAGCGACGTGCGAACGATAACGCTCGAGGCACACGGCGAGCGCGCGGATGAGCTTTCCCATTTGATAGATAAGGCTGTACAAGATGAGCTTGCATAACGACAACGCGCTGGTGGTGGCGCTCGATACATCGACCGACATGCTTGCCTGCGCGGCAAGCTGGATTGATGTGCAGACAGGCGAGGCAAAGCTGGTAAGTGGGGACCATCTGTGTCGCCGTCATGCCAACGTGGAGCTCGTGAATACTGTTGATGGCCTACTGAAGCAGACCGGCCTGGATCGCAGCGATGTCGGCTGTTATGTGGTTGGCCGCGGCCCGGGTTCGTTTACGGGCGTGCGTATCGGTATCTCCACCGCAAAGGGTCTGGCGCGTGGTGCCAACGTGCCTCTGCTCGGCGTGTCGACACTTGACGCTTGCGCCTGGACGGCATGGAAGGCCGGCGTACGCGGCAAGCTTGGCGTTCTTGCCGACGCCATGCGCGGCGAGGTGTACCCGGCGCTGTATGTGCTGGGGGACGAGGGTCCCGAGCGTCTGTTTGAGCGCGAGCGCGTGGTCAAGGCCGCCGTGGCGCTTGATGGGTGGCGCCAGACCGCGGGCTGGGATCAGGTTCAGCTGACTGGTGACGGTCTCGTGCGTTATGGCAAGCTACTGGGTGAGGACGAGACGGCGCGCTGCGTGGGGCGAGACCTGTGGTGGCCTTCGGGCGAGGGCCTGCTGATGGCGCACGCCGCAGGCGACGGCGATCCGGCTCGCGTCTTGCCGATCTATACGCGCCTTTCGGACGCCGAGGAAAACGAGCGCAAGCGTCTGGGCCTTGCCGAGAGCGCGCAGAGTGAGGTGACAGGTGTTGCCGATGAGCTCGCCGGACGTCATCTGCAATTCCGCCCCATGGGCGCGGCGGATGCCGAGGGTGCGAGCACGTTGGAAACCACCTGCTTTGAAGGCGCCGGACACGAGGCGTGGACGCCGGGCATGTTCCTGTCCGAGCTGGGCGAGGGCGTTGCCGCTCCGCGTAGCTGGTGGGTGGCGCACGACGACGGCCGTCTACTAGGTCTTGCCGGCGGTATGGTCGTCGACGGGGACGTGCAGATTATGGACGTTGCCGTCGATCCGGCGCATCGACGCGAGGGCATCGCCCGCAAGCTGCTGTCGCACGTGAGCTATGACGCGCAGATGCTCGGCTGCACTACGGCTTCGCTTGAGGTTGAGGACGGCAACGAGGGCGCAATGGCGCTCTATGCCGCTCTGGGCTTTACCGAGGCGGGTCGTCGCCGTGGCTACTACGGTGCCGGCAAGGATGCCATCGTCATGACGGCACCGCTGCCCCTGGTGCTTCCTCTCGACAATGCCTCGCCCGAGCCAACTGCTGCCGAGCAGCGCGCATGGCCGCTGCCCGCGCCCGAGCGCACCGTTGAGGAGCGTGCCGAAATCGAACGCCGTCGCCTGGTGCTTGCCATCGAGAGCTCCTGCGACGAGACGGCCGTGGCAATTATCGATGCGGACGGCAATATGCTGGCCAACCAGGTGTCGACGCAGATCGATTTTCATGCTCGCTTTGGCGGCGTGGTGCCCGAGATTGCCTCGCGCAAGCACGTCGAGGTGATTGTAAGCGTCGTGGATGCGGCGCTTGAAGATGCCGCGGCGTCGCTTGGCTTGACGGGTGGAGCGATCACGCCGAAAGAGCTTGCCGCCGTGGGCGTGACGCAGGGTCCGGGCTTGGTGGGCGCTCTGGTGGTGGGTGTCGCCTTTGCCAAGGGCTTTGCGTATGCTGCCGGCAAACCGCTGGTGTGCGTCAATCATCTGGAGGGCCACCTGTTTGCCAACCTGTTGGCGCAGCCCGACCTTAAGCCCCCGTTTATCTTTACGCTCGTTTCGGGCGGGCACACCATGCTCGTGCACGTAAAGGCATGGGGCGACTACGAAGTGCTTGGCGAGACGCTGGACGACGCCGTGGGCGAAGCCTTCGACAAGGTGGCAAAGGCGCTGGGCCTTGGCTATCCCGGCGGCCCCATCATCTCCAAGCTTGCCGAGACGGGCAATCCCAAGGCGATCGATTTCCCCCGTGCGCTGAACAGCAGGGGGGACTATCGCTTCTCGCTTTCGGGCCTCAAGACGGCGGTGACGCTCTACATCGAGCAGGAGACTAAGGCCGGGCGCACGATCCACCTGCCCGACCTGGCGGCTTCGTTCGAGGCGGCGGTCTTTGACGTGCAGTACAAGAAGGCAAAAAACGCCCTGCATGCTACCGGGTGCAAGGAGTATTGCATCGGCGGCGGCGTCTCGGCCAATCCGCATCTGCGCGAGATGATGATCAAAAAGCTTGGACGTCAGGGCATTCGTGTAACGGTGCCGCCCTTGTCTGCCTGCACCGATAACGCCGCCATGATCGCAGAGGTTGCTCGCCGTAAATTCGACCGAGGAGAAATCTCGCCGTTCGACGTCGATGCCGATCCGAACATGACGCTGTAGCTGGTACGGCGCGGTCCCCGGACGGAGGGGCCGGATATAAGGTTTCCTGCTCTACAGTCCTGCGCAAGACGAAGGACACATTAAGTGGCCTTCTTTGCGTGCGGAACTCGCGATAAACCTTATATCCGGCCCCTCCGGCCGGGGACCTTTCTGTATCGATATGGCTTCTGGGCTGGATCGGCGTCGACAACGTCCAGCAAGGTTAACCAGCCTGCGTCGAATTTCCGGCGTTCTTTAGCTGAAAGAAAAAGTTGGTGTGCGGAGCTTTGCTCCGCATTTGGGATGGGAGCTCCCGCGGCTCCCGAGGGGGCATCTCTCATGCAAAAACTTTTGTCGGGTAAAGTCCGAGGTTAGTGGCGTTTTATAACGAGAAATTCAAAAAAGTTGAAAATTCATTACTTATTTGCGTTGACTTTAGGTAACTAAAGTTTCATACTCCTTTTCAACCACTGGGGGATGTGAACACGCACGGATCGTTCACATCATGATTGAAGAGGATTTCTTAGACATGTTCACGCATCAGCTAAACATTATCAGCGTAGTAATTATCTGATGCGGGTTAGCACATACAGCTAGCCCGTACGATAACGGGCGGCTGATGAAGATGAGGGCCGTCGAGCGCAACCGACGGCCCTCATTTTTTATGTCTAGGAAGTTCTTTTTAGAGGAGGAAATGTAATGAACGGAGTTTTGCTCATGGTTGTGGCCGCGGCGGTGCTCGCCTGCGGCTATCTGGGCTACGGCCGCTGGCTGGCCAACAAGTGGGGCGTTGACAAAGAGGCCCTCACGCCGGCCAAGCGCATGAAGGACGGCAAGAGCTTCTCGCCCGTCTCCGCCTTTACCGCGTTCTCGCATCAGTTCAGCTCGATCTGCGGTGCTGGCCCTGTCACGGGTACGATCGTCGCCATGGCCTTTGGCTGGCTGCCCGTCGTGCTCTGGGTCCTCGTCGGCGGCATCTTCTTTGGTGCCGTCCACGACTTTGGTGCTCTGTACGCTTCGATGAAGAACAACGGCAAGTCGCTCGCTCAGCTCATCGAGAAGTACATCGGCAAGACCGGCCGTCGCCTGTTCCTGCTGTTCTGCTGGCTGTTCTGCATCATCGTCATCGCCGCCTTCACCGACATGGTCTGCAAGACGTTCATGTTCACCCCGGCCGTTGACGCTTCTGGCGCCGCTACCGGTGCCATCGACTTCACCAAGTCCTATGCCGCTGGCTGCGCTGGCACCATCTCCATCCTGTTCACCTTCGTCGCTATCGCCTTTGGTTGGGCCCAGAAGAAGTTCAACCTCACCGGTGCCGCCGAGTTCGTCACCGGCGTGGTCCTCATGGTTCTCATGTTCGCCGTCGGTATGCAGTTCCCGGTCTACCTGGACAAGTTCCAGTGGTTCGCCGTCGTCATGGTCTACCTGGTCTTCGCTGGCGCTATGCCCATCCAGATGCTCAAGACCCCGCGTGACTACCTCACTTCCATCATGATGATCGTCATGATCGCCTGCGCTGTCCTCGGCATCGTCGTCCTGGGCGTTAACGGCCAGGCCACTATCACCGCTCCGGTCTTCACCGGCTTCTCCACTGCCTCCGGCATGATGTTCCCGGTCCTGTTTGTCTCCGTCGCTTGTGGTGCTCTCTCCGGTTTCCACAGCCTCGTTTCTTCCGGCACCTCTTCTAAGCAGGTCGAGAAGGAGCAGGACGCCGTCAAGGTCGGTTATGGCGCCATGATCGTCGAGTCCTTCGTCGGCATCCTTGCCATCATCGTCGCCGGCATCATGTTCTCCGATATGAACACCGCCGGTACTGGCGCCCTCAACGCCGGTGTCGCTTCCACCCCGTTCCAGATCTTCGCCGCTGGCATCTCCCGCGGTATGCAGGCCTTCGGTGTTGACGGTACGCTCGCTACCGTCTTCATGACCATGAACGTTTCCGCTCTGGCCCTGACCTCGCTCGACGCCGTCGCCCGCATCGCCCGCACCTCGTTCTCCGAGTTCTTTGCCCAGACCAACGACGCCCTGGCCATCGAGTCCAAGGCCGGCTACATGAAGGTTCTCGGCAACCCCTGGTTCGCCACGGTCGTCACCCTGCTTCCCGGTCTCGCCCTTGCCTTTGGTGGCTATGCCAACATCTGGCCGCTCTTTGGTGCTTCCAACCAGCTGCTCGGCGGTATGACCATGATCACCCTCGCCGTGTTCTGCAAGTGCACCGGCCGCAAGGGCTGGATGCTCTACGTGCCCGTCGCCTTCCTGCTCTGCTGCACCTTCACCTCGCTGGTCCAGAGCGCCATGGGCTGCATGACCGCCGTCCAGGCCTACGGTTTCTTCGGCACCATCCCGGCTACCGCCACCACGGCCGCCGTTTCCGTCGCCGCCACCAAGGGCCTGCAGCTCGTTTTCGCCGTCCTGCTGATGGTCCTGGGCCTCATCGTCGCCGTCAACTGCCTCAAGGAGTTCTTCGGCAAGGAGGCCGGCTCCATGCCTGATGAGGAGCCCGAGTGGTCCGAGATGGGCAAGGCCGAGTACGGTCGCGCCGCTGCCGCTGAAGCTCCTGCCGACGCCGAGGCCGCCAAGGCCTAGTCGGTCGGACGGGTTGAATCTCCCATCTATTTGACTCGGAAAGACCGGGTCCGCAATCAAGCGGACCCGGTCTTTTTTCTTGTGAGAACAGGTGGTGCAAGGGCGTTCTCGCAGATGTTTTGCGTGGATAGGCTCGTGCGTTGTACCATATGGACGTATATGTGTGCATATGAAAGGGGCCCCGTGGCCAAGACGGTATATTCCGATAATCAAAACAATGTCGATGCTCTGGCTGAGCGTCTGAGCAGCCAGACATCGCTTTCTGCCGAGCGCGCCAAGCTGGTTGCCTACGACCTGCTCTGCCGCAAGGCGCTCAAGATTAAGTCGAGCGCGCTGGCGCAGATTTTCCGCTCCGTCGATAAGGAATGCGACACCAAGGCGATGCGCGATGAGCTTATCGCGGCAAATATCGTGACCAAGATCGAGGGCAGCGGCATTAACGGGCGCCCGGCGTTCTATACCATCAATGTCGAGATCCGCGATGCCCAGGAGCAGCCTGCCGAGTCCGTCGAAGATTTTGTCGTCGAGGATTCCGCTGACGTGCCTGCTGTGGAAGAAGCTGCTCCGCGTGAGCATGTCGATACCGATGAGTTGCTCGATGAGAACGTCGTGCGTGCCTTTACGGCCAAGGCAGGACGCGGCGGTTTTGGCGGGGGTGGCAAGCGCGATGCGCAGCGCCGCGCCCAGCAGGAGCGCTTCCGTCGTGCCGTTGCTCAAAAGGGTGAGACGGATGCCGAGGCTGTTGAGAACGAGGTTGCTGCCGAGTCGCAGAGGCCCGCGAAGGAGCAAAAGCCCGTGGAGGCCCAGGAGCCCCAGCGTCGCCGTGGTGCCCACTTTAAGGCTGCGCAGCAGGATGTCGCGCATGAGGTTGAAGAGCCTTCCGAGGCCGCAGACGATGTTGAGGAGTCTGCCAAGAAGGCCCCGGGCTCATGTCGTCCCGGACGTGGTTTTGCGAGGCGCGCGTATCCCGTAAGGCGTCAGGAGAAGGGCGAGCCGGCTCCGACCGCTCAGGCCGAGAAGGCCGAACAAACCGAGAAAACCGTTGAGCCGGCGGCTCGCGAGCAGAAGCCTGTTGAGCCGCAGCTTGAGGTTGCTGCCGAGGCCAAGGGCGAGCAGCCTACTGATGGGCAGACGGAGCAGGGCGCGTCGAGCAGGCCTCGCCGCCGTCGCCATCGCGGGGGTCGCAGTTCCCATGCCGAGACTGCAGCCGAGAAGACCACGCCGCAGGACGAGGATGCGAAGGCCGAGGTTTCTTCGGGGCAGCCTAAGCGCCAGCCGGCGAAGGAGAGCAAGTCCGATCGTCCGCAGAAGCAGGCGTCTATGCCGAAGCGCGAGCGCAATTCCCAAGGCGATTCTAAGCGCAGGTCTCAGAAGAAGCCGGAGTCTGCCGCAGCAGATGCTGCTGCCCAGCAGCCCGAGTCGGCCGTCCACGGCGAGGTATCGGCGTTTGCCCTTGCCCGCGTTTTAGGCAGGCAGCTGCTCAAAGTTGTCCCTACGCCTACGGCGCTCTCTAAGATCAAGGAGCAGCAGACACAGATCGTAAAGGTCGAGAGCAAGGACGGCAAAAAGGCTCCGCAGCGCACTCAGCACAACGAGATGTCCAACCGCAAGATTGCCGAGGAAATCGCAATCATCCAGGCTTGGATCGAGCAAAACCGAGGTGCCGATACGCCGGTTGCCTCGCGCCGCCAGCGTGCCTACCAGATTTTTAACGACGAGAAGGCTTTTGACGGCAAGCACGGCGAGCGTCTAATTCGGCGTATGACCGAAAAGGGCATCAGCATGCAGGCGATTAAGGTCGCCCCCAACCGCCCCGTGCACTTTACGGGTTTCTTTACGCTGGGCGCCGATAAGCCGTTCATTATGGTCGAGAACCTGGACACCTATGACGAGATCGTCAAGCTCCTGCGCGGCCGCAAGCACGCTAAGCTCTTTGGCATCAAGGTGGGCGGCGTGATTTTTGGCGGCGGATGCAAGGCGAGCGTCTCGCATGCCCTGGACGATTATCTGGCTGAGATCGGCTATCGCTTTAACTACGTCTACTACGTGGGCGATATCGACCGCGAGGGCGCGCGCATCGTCGAGCAGGCTCGCAATGCCAATGTGGTTGAGATTCGCCTGCATGCCGGCATGTACCGCGCCATGCTCGCCGAGCATAAGCGTCGCGTGAAGGCCGGCGGCGAGTGCGAGCCCGCGGCTGCCAACCAGGGCGTGCCGCAGAACTTGGCGGCGACGATCAAGGATCTGCCCATGGTCACGCGCGTGCAGTTCCGCAATGTGCTGCGCGAGGGCGGGCGCATTCCGCAGGAGATTCTGATGACCGCCGACTATCGGGATGGCGACTCGGGAAGCTTCGACCGCATGCTGAACAACTAAATTCCGCCGGCCCCGGGAGAGCGGGGACACCGGCTTAGGTTTCCTGCTCTACAGTCCTGCTCACGACGGAGGCCACATT
>NZ_QSFR01000029.1:0-10123 GCF_003467925.1 Collinsella sp. AM43-1
CGCCCCCGCCGGCGCTCGTCGAGGCCGAGAACAGGCAGGTCAGGTTCCTGGCCGCCCGGATATCGGAGGCCCTCGACGAGGCCGGGGCCCTCGAGGCCGAGACGGCGGCGCTGCTCGAGGGCGACGAGACCTACGCGTGCCTGCTCACCGTGCCCGGCATCGGCCCGAGGACCGCGGCGCAGCTCGCGGTGTCGGTCGACATCGGGAGGTTCCCGGACCACGACCACCTGGCCTCGTAATGCGGCATAGCCCCGAGGGTGAGGAGCTCCGGAACGTCGGTGAGGTCGGTCAGGGCGTCCAGGCGCGGCGACGCGAGGCTCAAGTCCCTGCTGATCTTCTCGTGCAACAGCCTGGTGAGGTCCTCGGGGCGCTACGGCGAGTACTACCGGGCCTGCAGGGCGCGGGGCATGGGGCACGGGCGGGCGCTCAAGGCCGTCGCGAGGAAGCGGCTCAGGGCGATATACGCCGTGATGCGCGACCGGGTGCCCTACCGGGAGTAGCCCCGACGGTTGACAAAACTATAGGAACACCCAATGACTAGATTGAAAAGCTGTACGTCAGCATCCAAAGATGTCGGAAAATGTCGACTTTGGATGCTGGCGTACATGTTTGGTTCGTATGGGTTCGGCTCGGTTGGCGCGAACTGGCCGCAGTGCGCGTGCTAGAGCAGGTTCTTCTGCACCCACGCGATGATGTCGCTCGACTCGTAGAGCGGTTTACCGTCGATGAACAGGCAAGGAACCTGGCGTTTTCCGCCGACGGCGATGAGCGTCTGCTCGGCATCGGAATCGGTCGAGATATTGCGCTCGGGAATGGTCACGTCGTTATCGGCCAAAAAGCGCTTGACCTTTATGCAATACGGGCAGCCAGTCATAACGTAGAGCGCGAGTTCATGATCAGTAGCCATGGTGTCTCCAATCGGTTGAGGTTTCGATTGAAATACCCAAAGCCGCTGCGGTCTATGCGTGAGCCGACGGCGACTCGATCGCCTGAACCAGAAACGCCGTGGCACCGGCGCCGCAGGGCTTGTCGTAGTAGTCGATAAAGCGCTGATCGGCAAGATAGCCGCGGGCGAGGCCCAGGTATGCTTCGTCTTGGGGTTCGTGTCCCCAGTTAAGGCCAATCCATCGACGGTGCATTGCGACAAGCTTGCGCGCCTCGCTTCCATCCGGTTCGCCGTCGCCCATGGCGATCGAGAGCTGGCCCAGAATAGCGCGTTCAAGTTCCTTCATGTCGTTCCATGTCTTGGGGTCCATGTCCAGCAGTGCCTCGTTTGCTGCATCGACGGCCTCGTCGCCATAGCGCGCTCGCGCCTCGGCACCGTAGCGCTCCTCGTTTTCCTGCACGGTACGCCAGCGCTCCAGTTGCGGCAGCACGGCGCCCATGAGCGAGACGGCTTCGTCGAGCGACATACCGGTGTTTTGTGCCAGGCGCGGGGCGCAATCCTCAATCATGGCCTCCATCGTGGTCTCGTAGGTGTACTTGCCGCGGTCGTAGCACCACTTGCAGTAATGGTCGGTCGTGGCGCCCGCGGCATCGGTGCCGCAGTCGTCGGGCGTGAGCACCATGCCGCAGCTCTGACAATAGTGCTCGGGCATTTCGAGCAGGTGCGACAGTGGCTCTCCGGTAACGGCGGCAATGAGCTTCATCATGTCGATGCCCGGGGTGACTTCGCCGCGCTCCCAACGGCTCACGGCTTGGCGCGTGACGTAGAGCTTGGCGGCGAGCTGCTCTTGGGTAAGGTTGTTGGCGCGGCGGACGGCGATGAGTTTTTCTGCAAAGGCCATGACGGCTCCTTTCTGGTGCTTGTTGGCTTAAGCATACGCGGCAGCCGATGTCCTTCCAAGCAACCGTTGGTTGCACGACGGGGACCGCGGCGAAGAATTGCGCGCAACGCCCCACACCTCCATGCCGTACAATGACCGGCATGGAACCTATCGCACACATATATACCGACCTGCCGCAGAAGTTCGGCATTCCGCGCAACAGCTTTTTGGCGCCTCATCTGCAGGGACGCATCGTCTTTGAGCCGGAATTTGCCTCCAATGCAGCGGTTGAAGGCTTGGACTCCTTCTCTCACCTATGGCTGCTGTGGCGCTTCGAAAACGGAACGCCCGGCGGCACGGCTAAGGACATAGCCGCCGATGCCAAAACGCAGGACAGGTCCGGCACCAACGCAAAATGGTCGAAAACCGTGCGCCCGCCGCGTCTGGGTGGAGCCGAGCGTGTGGGCGTGTTTGCCACACGCAGTCCGTTTCGCCCTAATCCCATCGGGCTCACCTGCGTCAAGCTCAGCCGTGTCGAGCTCACCGACGATGGCCCCATCATTCATGTGCTGGGGGCCGATCTGCGCGACGGCACGCCCATCTACGACATTAAGCCCTACATTCCATTTGCCGACTGTCACCCGGATGCGACGGGCGGCTGGATTGAGGACGCGCCGTGGCAAGAGCTCGACATCGAGTTCCCGCAGACGCTGCAGGATATGGTCCCGCCCACAAAGCTCCCCGGCCTGGTCGAGGTCCTGCGCCAAGACCCACGCCGCGCAGGCAGCAAGCACGAGCCGAACCGCGTCTATCATCTGGCCTTCGCCGGGCTCGACATATCTTTTACGGTTGATGAAACCCAGCTAACCGTAGCCGCCGTCAACGACGCGCGGGGCTAACCTGCCATTCGTCTGCACCCGTCAAATTAAGCGCCAAACCCCGCGCCAAAACCGCTCACGCTGTTGGACAATAACGCCTACCAAAACAATCACTTTGCATGGGAGCTCAGCATGAAATACGACTTTAGCTCGCTAATCGACCGCCATGGCATGGACTCCATCGCCGTTGACTCCTGGGGTGAGATTCCCGGTATGGCTCCGAGCGCACCCGACGAGGGCTTCGACCGCATCCCCATGTGGGTAGCGGACATGAATTTTGCCACGGTGCCCACGGTCCAGGAGTACATCATTCAGCGCGCCCAGCACCCCATGTTTGGCTATTTCGATCCGCGCCCCGAGTACTTCGACCGCATCATCGAATGGCAGAGTCGCCGTAATGGCGTCGAGGGCCTGGCACCTGAGCACATCGGCTACGAAAACGGTGTGCTGGGCGGTGTCGTGTCGACGCTGTGCGCATATGTCCAGCCGGGCGATGCGGTGCTGGTCCACAGTCCCACCTACATCGGCTTTACCAAGTCCATCGAGGCCGCGGGCTATCGCATTGTCCACAGCCCGCTTAAACTCGACGACCAGGGCGTGTGGCGCATGGACTTTGAGGACATGGAGCGCAAGCTCGCCCAAAACCATATCCATGCCGCGGTGTTCTGCTCGCCGCACAATCCCTGCGGCCGCGTATGGGAGCGCGACGAGATCGAGCGCGCCATGGACATCTATCGCCAGCATGATTGCGTGGTGGTCTCGGACGAGATTTGGTCCGATATCATCCTGCCGGGTCACAAGCATATCCCGACGCAGTCGGTGAGCGAGGATGCCCGCATGCGCACGGTTGCCCTCTACGCGCCCAGCAAGACGTTCAACCTGGCGGGCCTGGTCGGCAGCTACCACATCATCTATAACGAGACGCTGCGCGACCGCGTGTGCGCCGTGTCCAACAAGACTCACTACAACGAGATGAACGTCCTTTCGATGCACGCGCTTATCGGCGCCTACCAGCCGCAGGGCTACGAGTGGGTCGATGAGCTCAATCAGGTCATCCAAGGCAACATTGACTACTTCTGCGATTACGTGGACGAGCATTTTGAGGGCGTGGGCTATTCGCGTCCGCAGGGCACGTACATGGTGTTTCTGGACTGCACCGAGTGGTGCCTCGAGCATGGCCGCGATATTCAGTGGCTGCTCGACGAGGGGGCGCGCGTGGGCGTGGGGTATCAGGACGGCCGCCCGTTCCACGGGCCCTGTCACATCCGCGTGAATCTGGCACTGCCGCTTTCGCGGGTAAGGGAGGCGTGTGAGCGCCTGGACCGCTACGTTTTTGGGGTATAGGGGGCGCTCGATTCGAGTGCTGCCCCATGTGCCCACGCCGTCAAAATGCGTGGGCACATGGGGCGCAGAGGGTAGCGAGCGCGTTTTTCGCATTCGCTACTTTTCGTGAATCTGCTTGCCGCAAAGATGCTCAATCGAAATCTCGTAGAGTTGGACGCCCTTGATGTCTTTGGCGATTTCTTCCTCGACTTCTTCGGCAGAAGGGTAGTACTTAAGCGCGAGCTGACGGACTTTGTCCTCGATAAACGCAGGCGCTTCATCTACCAGGCGGCAACGGCCAAAGACCACGGTGCTCATGACGTAAGGAGCCCAGTCGCCGTCCTTGTACCACTCGTTGCCGTAAACGGTAAAGCAGACTTTATCGTCACGCCTGAGCGAATCGACCTTGTGGCCGGCCTTGGCGCCATGGAAATAAATCTTGTCGTGCTCGGCGTCAAAGAAGTAGTTGACGGGAATGGCATAGGGGTAGCCATCATCGCCGTTGACGGCAAAGACGCCGCGCTTACAGGTGGCGAGCAACTCGCGCGCTTCCTCGTCAGTGATGGCGCGTTTCTTTCGACGTAAGGGCCTAAACATCGTTGGCTTCCTTTCTGGCTGTGCATGGTGGTTGAGCACAAACTATAGCGAAACGGATCCGTATTTCTTGATACAGGCGAGTATGTTTTTGAGCTTGCTAAAGTCGAGCGGTTTGGGCAGATGGGCGTTCATACCGGCATCGTGTGCCGCCTTGGCGTCTTCGGCAAAGGCGTTGGCGGTGAGCGCGATGATGGGGATGTCGGCCGCATCGGCCTTTTCGCTCAGGCGGATCGCGCGGGTTGCCTCGTAGCCGTCCATGCCCGGCATCATGATGTCCATCAGGATTGCATCGAAGCTGCCGGCGGGACGGCTAACGTATAGGTCGACTGTCTCGTTGCCGTCGGCGGCGCGAGTCACGACGATGCCTTCGCTTTCGAGCAGAGCTTGGGCAATCTCGGCATTGAGTTCGTTATCTTCTGCCAAAAGGACGTTCATGCCGGCGAGCGAGCAGCTGCTTACCTGCGTGTCTGCACATTCTTTTATCTGAGGGTTCTTGTCGATATCGAGCGGAATCCGGACGTCAAACGTACTCCCCACGCCAACCTCACTCGAAATCTCAATCGTGCCGCTCATCATATCGATGAGCGATTTGACGATAGACATGCCAATGCCGGTTCCTTGGAACTTGCTGCGCGCATCGGCGCCTTCCTGGGCAAACGGCTCGTAAATGTGCGTCAAAAACTCGGGCGTCATACCAATGCCGGTATCCGAGACGCTAAAGCAAAACACGGCGTGCTCGTCGTCGACCGGTTTGATGGTCGATGAGAACGTGACGGTGCCTCCGTGCTTGTTGTACTTGATGCTGTTGTCGAGCAGGTTGACAAGGATCTGCCGAATATGGGTGGGGCTGCCGATCATATATTGGTCGACAGCGTAGGGCTCGCTGGTGTCGAGCATGGTTATGCCGCGGTCCGATGCGCGGAGCTTGCACAGTACGAGCGCATTGTCGCACAGCTCTTTAAGGTTGAATGATTCGTGCTCGAGCGTCACTTTGCACTCCTCGATCCTGCCCATCTCGAGGATGTCGTTAATCAGTGACAGCAGGTGATTGGCGGCAACGCGCGCCTTGGCGCGGCTTTCGCGGGCGACCTGCATGTCGCCTTCTCTCAATTCCTCAATTTCGATAAGGCCTAGGATGCCGTTGAGCGGCGTGCGGATGTCGTGGCTCATGCGCGTGAGGAAAGCGGTTTTGGCGGCGTTGGCGGCATCGGCTTTCTGCCGTTCCTCCTGTGCGCGGTAAAGCGACCAGACAAGGATGACGATGCCGGTGAGCAAAATGCAAATGACGACTGCCGCAATGACGATGCGGTTGCGGTAGAGAAGTCGGAACGCATCCGATTCTTGCGCCGAGTACGATGTGGGGAAATAGCTGTTTGCAGAGAGCGATTCACCTGCATTGACGATGCCCTTATTGATGATTCCCAGCAGCTCGGGCTTGCCGCGCGAAATTAAACACGATAGTTGTGCCGTGTTGGTGAGTTCCTGTGTTTCGAAATCCTCGATGTCGTAGATGTCGCGGAGAGTTTCCAGGCGCGTGCTGGGGACAATGATGCAACGTGCCTTCCCCTCATCGAGGGCTTTGAGCACCTCGCCGTCATTCGAATACTCGGTTACCGTTGCGTTCGGAAAGAGACTTTCGAGCTCAAAACGGTTAACGATTGTGCTCTTTGTACAAGCGATGTTCTTAAGGTCGCTGTTCAGGTTTTTGCCACTGTGAATGGCGGTCAGCGAAACCGTTCCCATCGAGTTTGACTGGATGACCCCTGTCTGCTCGGCGAGCCAGTAGTCGCGAAACAACGGCAGGGCGACATCGATGGTTCCGTTGGAAAGGGCTTTGATCATTTGCTTGTTGTTCGAGAGTGCGATTGTTTTGACCGTAATGTCAAACTTGTCGTGCAACGTCGTTGCAAGCGAGGCGAGCGACCCTTCCATCTCGCCGTCGTCATTTTGCGTACAGTAGGGAAGTTGGTTTTTAAGATAGCCGAGCGTGATGGTATTGCCGTTTTCTTTGAGCCAGGTGGTCTCGGTGCCGGTGAGCGATGACGAGCCACTGTTTTGGGTCGAGTAACTCGTTTTGACTTCCTCGTTATAGCGCGGGTTATCGCGGGCGATGGTCGTCATGGCGGCGTTGATGTCGTTCATCAGGTCAGGGCGGCTTTTGGGAACGGCAAAATAGTAGTCGCTCGAGCCTACGTAGAACATGGGTGACGCATCGGGCGACGAAATGGTGTCGTTCATGATGACGGCGTCGACCTCGCCGTCTGCAAGCGCCTCAAAGAGGGCGCTGCCGGTGTCGATTTCTTTATAGGTGCAGGTAACGTCTTCGTTGGCGAGCCACTGCTGGCCGACGATAGTTTGCATAACGCCAGAGTTGCAGCCGATGGTGAGGCCTTGGAGCGCCTGAGGGTCACCCTTGGCCAGATCGTCGCGGTCGGGCCTGGCGTAGATATAGTAGCGCTCGGTGCCCTCGGGATTTGAGGAAAAGAGCAGCTTCTGCTCGCGTTCTGCCGAATACGAGATGTTGGGCATGAGGTCGATTTCGCCCGCCTCGAGCATGTCCATAAGCTCGGAGAAGGTGCCGCTAACGTATTCGTATTGCCAGCCCTTTGTGTAATACGAGAGGGTCTGGAGGTACTCGTAGCCCCATCCCGAGAGGCGCTCGCCCGGCGTGCCTTCCTGGAAGCCTTTGTTGTTGACGAGCCAGCCAACGCGGACCGTCTTGACCTGGTGGTCGGAGTCGGCGGCAAAGGCGGGGGCAGGCATGACGGCGCTCAGTACGGTGAGTACGGCAACCGCAACGGCTAGGGTGCGATATAGAGCCAAACGAAGGATGGCGGAAGGTTTCACATGAAATCCTATCGAGTCGAGACAGTATCACATAAGGATACCAGCTCAACCTGCCCACTCAGCCACCGCACCGCTAAACGGTCAGGTAGTCATTGGGGACGTTCTTGTTTGACTAGTCATTTAAGAACGTCCAATGACTAGTTCCGTTTGCGGGGGAGGCGTGGGACAATACCGAGCGAATGTGATTGGGCGTCTGGGAAAAGGGGTCGCGATGAACAAGTTGAGGACGCTTGCCGACGTGTTGCGCCAGGCTGGCTTTGCGCGCATCACGGGCCTGTTTCTTGTGTTCTATCTGCTGTGCTCGACGGCCGTCTGGCTGTCCGAGCCCACGACCCTCACCTTTGGCGATGGACTTTGGTTTAGCTTTGAGACGGTCTCGACCATCGGCTTTGGTGACATTCCGGCCGAGACACCGGTTGCCCGCGCGATTACCGTCGTCTTGAGCGTCATCAGCATCTTCTACATCGCCATGCTTACGGGCGTGGCGGTGAACTACTGCAATACGCTCATCAAGATGCGCCAAAAGGACACCATGGCGCGCTTTATGGACGATCTTGAGCATTTGGAAGAGCTCGATCGTGACGAGCTCGCCGATCTTTCGCGTCGCGTGCGCGAGTATCGTCGACGCCAGCGCTAGAACGGGCGCCGTGCGTCACGATGAGGGGGACTGAATATGAATATCACCGTGTATCTGGGTGCCAGCGTCGGTAATGACCCGGCGTTTCTGCCCGCGGTGCAGGAGCTGGGCAACTGGATTGGCGCTAACGGACACGCGTTGGTATACGGCGGGTCCAAGTCGGGCTTGATGGGCGCGCTCGCCGATAGCGTGCTCGATGCCGGTGGACACGTGACGGGCGTGGAGCCGAGCTTTTTTATCGAGGCCGAGTTTCAGCACGATGGCATCGACGACCTCATCGTGACGAGCGACATGGCCGAGCGCAAGGCCAAGATGATCGAGCTTGGTGATGCCTTCATTGCCTTTCCCGGCGGGACGGGTACGCTCGAGGAGATTGCCGAGGTCATGTCGGCCGTGTCGCTGGGGCATCTGAGCGCGCCGTGCATCCTGTATAACCTGGACGGTTACTACAACGATCTCAAGGCGCTGCTCGGACGCATGATTGATAAAGGGCTTTCGAGCCCGAGGCGCCAGCACGGCATCTACTTTGCCGACGATTTGCGCGAGATTGCCTCGATTATCAACGGATAAGTCTTGAGCCTGCCCCACTATGACTCCCAATGGTGCCGTTTGCGGCGCAGACGGTTGGCTCGTTCGGGTAACGCTCGCTCTACAATAAAACGTATCTTTGCCGAATTTGACCACGGGAGGTCCCGATGGATAGTCTTGCAAAACCCAAAAACCGTGCGCTGTTTTTAGTTAGCGTTGCCGTGACCGGTGCGTTCGCAGGCGCCGCGGTCTGGCTGTTCTTTTTTGCGATGGAGCACGGTGTCGACTATCTATGGACCGAGATTCCGCACGCGCTGGGCGTCGCTTCGCCTGAGCTCGCGAGCGGCCCGTTCGGTTTTCTGCCGTACCCGTTTTTTGTCTGCTTGCTGGGCGGCCTGCTGATCGGTCTGTACGAAAAGATTACGGGCACCAAGACCGATGACCTCAACCAGGTGATGGCCAAGGTTAAACAAGACGGTCGCTACCCGTACGACAACCTCGGCAAGCTTTCGCTTGCGGCATTGCTGCCGCTGCTGTTTGGCGGAAGTATTGGACCGGAGGCCGGCCTGACCGGAGTTATCGCGGGTCTGTGCAGCTGGGTCGGCGACCGCATGCGTCGCTTTGGCGCCGAGTTTAGGGAGCTCACGCTGCTGGGCACCCAGGCTGCCCTGACGGCGCTCTTTACCGCGCCCGTGTTTGGCTTTGTGGCGCCGCTCGCCGGTAGCGCCGACGGCCAGGGCGCTGGCGAGGACTCCGCGTCCGATGAGATCACCATCAAGCTGCCCAAGGCGCAAAAGACCGTGGTCTACGGCATCGCGATTGCCGGCGGTCTGGGCACCTATCTGCTGCTCGGCCAGCTTATGGGCGGCGGCATGGGCATGCCCAGGTTCGAGGCCGCCCAGGTGGGTAACCTGGAACTTGTCTGGCTCATTCCGCTGGCGTTGGTCGGCACCGTATGCGGTTGGCTGTACTTTGTCTCTGAGCATGCAAGTGAGGCGCTGTCCCATGCAATAGGGGAGCGCCCCGTCGTCAAGGCCATGCTGGCTGGTCTGGCGGTCGCCATCTGCGGCACAGTTCTGCCTTATACCATGTTTGCCGGTGAGACCCAGGCCGACGTACTTATGGAGACCTACCTCACCATCCCCGCCGGTGTGCTCATCGCGACCGGTCTTCTCAAGGCCATGCTGACACCCGCCCTCATCAACATGGGCTGGCGCGGCGGCCACTTCTTCCCGGTTATCTTCTCGGGCGTAAGCCTGGGCTACGGCCTTGCCATCCTGACGGGCGCCGATCCGGTCTTTTGCGTCGCCGTCTGCACGGCCTCGACGATGGGCGCCGTCATGCGCCAGCCGGTCATGGTCGTGGGCTTGCTGCTCATGTGTTTTCCGCTTAAAGGCATCGTCTGCATGATCATCGCCGCAGTCATTGCGGCAGGCATTCCGCTGCCCAAGCCGCTGCGCAAGTAGCACGATAGCGCGTGCCGGGGATATACCATTTGTCACGGATTTGCGGGGGGTGTTCCTATAGTTTTGTCAACTGGGAAATGC
>NZ_QSFR01000003.1:0-5342 GCF_003467925.1 Collinsella sp. AM43-1
CGGAGAGCATTTCCCAGTTGACAAAACTATAGGAACACCCCTCAATACGACAGCTCAAAAACCCACCGTTCGCAGAAGATAAGCCGCGTCCCTATACCGTTGCCCGAAGTTTCGGGCACATGTGGCGTCCGCTATGCCATCATGCGCGTATGGGAATCGTTCTGTCACATACTACAGCACGCGCTGTATACCAAACAGCCAACTCGCTCGCAAGCTACGCGACCGATCCCATACCTATGGAAAAGATCAGGGTGTCTGCGCCGACCACATCCGACCTGGAAGCGGCACGAGCATGGCTCAAAAGAAAGAATGTCGATTCTGAACGCATCCATGTGCTGACGTTTTCCAATAATGCCAAAAGGCACCGCAAGGGCTGCATCTGCCACTGCACGCGCTATACGTTTGATGCAGAAAGCTACCTAGAACTCGAGCCGAACGTCTACATCGTCGATATCAAGCTGTGCGCGTTAGAAGCAACAGCCGACCTCAACCTTTCGGAGCTCGTTGAGTATTACTTTGAAATCTGCGGCTCCTACGCGCTTGAAACGTCCAACGAAACTCAATATCGCGAGCGCCCAGCCCTAACCAGCGTTGAAGAGCTCAGAGCCTTCTTTTCAGAGGCGTCGGGGTATCGTGGATCTAATAAAGCCCTTAAGGCACTTTCTTATGTACGCGAAGGCTGTCGCTCCCCACTCGAAACGGCGTTTGTCATGATGCTGACGATGCCCAAGTCAATGGGTGGCTTAGCCATACGCGCTATCAAAACGGATTATCCGATCCCAGTCCCCAAAAGATACGCCGCCCTAACGCGACGGACGGTTTTCTACCTCGACGCGCTGCTCGAGAATTCGATGACCGATATCGAATACAACGGCTTTTACCACGACGAGCCCGAGCAGCAATCAATTGACGAGGAACGCCGCAACACGCTGCGAAACATGGGATATGCCGTTATCACAGTTACTCGTCATTCGTTTTTCAAGCAGTCCGCTTTTGGACGGGTCATGGAAGCGATTCGCATTCGCGAGAAGATCTGGCCTGGTCGACTCCCGGATAACTTCACCATCCTGCAAGAAACTCTTCGTCAATTTGTCTTGCGGCGCTACTTCGAATACGGTCGCCGCGTCCTGGAGGCTCTCAAAGAAGAAGAGTCCGCCAAGCGCGAAATTGCAAGCCAATATCCGCAAGCTGATGACCCGAGCATCAACGATGTGCCCGAACCCGACGACATGCAACACGTCGGGGCCCTTGCTGAAGAAATCAATGGGCCTTGGGAATGCGACATGTCCGCAAAAATCGATGAAAACCGCACGGAAGACGACACGATTATTGATCTAATTGAGAATTCGCTCTTCTAAAGGCGGTCTCTGCGGATGTCCACCTACATTTTTCGACTTATTCGGCCACCTATGTGCCCGATTGGCCGCAGCAATGCTCAATATAACTTTAGATAAAACTGATTCTGCAGGAACTCCCGTAGAGAAAGAACTGATTCTCACGATATTTAACAAGATTAAGTACAAATATGAACAGTTCTAATGCTTCTCGAGGCGGCTTTCTTAGCATGCTGGCCGAACATCTCGAAATATGTTGGCGAGCATTGCATCGATGCATCCCAACCCACAGAAAATCGCAGAGGCGGCAAGCAGTCATCGAAATTATCGCAAATTGTATTGACATATGAACATGCGCTCATATAATCGGAAGTAAGTTATATGAGCGCATGTTCATATGAAAGGATATTGCAATGAGCATCCGCGTTGATGAAACGAAACCCGACATCGAGGCCACCGAGCCCGCGATCCCCACCACCTGCTCGCCCGAGGACCTTCCCGACGAGGAGCTTCTCTACGACCTCGCCGACCTGTTCAAGGTCTTCAGCGACACCACGCGCATCAAGATCCTCTACGCCCTCATGGGTCGCGAGCTCTGCGTGGCAGACATCGCCGAAGCGACCGAAACCTCGCAGTCGGCAGTATCGCACCAGCTGCGCACGCTTAAGCAGTCGCACCTGGTCAAGTTCCGGCGCGACGGGCGCAATATCCTCTACTCGCTTGCCGACGATCACGTCTATACCATGCTCAACCAAGGCATGAGCCACATCTGCGAATAGCGACCAACCACGGTACCAGCGCGGCCTGCACCCAAGCCGCAAAAACGGGAAAGGAACCCAACATGAAAAAGCAGTTTAAACTCGACGAGATCGACTGCGCCAACTGCGCGCGCGAGCTTCAGGACGAGCTGGCCAAGCTCGAGGGCGTCAAATCCGTGTCCGTCAACTTTATGACCCAGAAGCTGACGCTCGAGGCTGATGACGCCGAGTTCGACGAGGTCCTTGACCGCGTCGTGGAGTTCACCGCCGACGCCGAGCCGGACTGCGAGATCATTCTCTAGCCCAGGTTCACGCCAATCTTCAGGGCCGCGCTTGCCGCGGCCTTTGCTCGCGAAATTATATGAGCGAGTGTTCATACATTCAAATGGGAGGATACGAGTCATGGCCACCGCCGACCCCAAAAAGAAAAAGAAGAAGCGCACGAAAAAAGAGTCACTCGAGCATAAACGCAGCCGTATCCTGGTAGCGCTAGGCATTTTTGCGGTGGTGTACGCCCTCGACGAGCTCGGTGCCCTCACTGCCACATTCGGCGAGCCCGGCGACATCTATGCCAGCTTTGTGCTGTTCCTCGTGCCGTTTTTGATCGCCGGCCATGACGTACTGCAAAAGGCATTTAACAACATCCGCCGCGGTAAGGCCTTCGACGAGAGTTTCCTTATGGCAGTCGCGACCATCGGTGCATTTGCCATGGTGCTCTTCCCCGACACCGACCCGCACATGGCCGAAGGTGCCGCTGTCATGCTGTTCTACCAGGTCGGCGAGCTGTTCCAGGCATACGCCGTGGGCAAGAGCCGCAAGTCGATCAGTGCCATGATGGACATCGCGCCCGACTACGCTAACGTCGAGCAGACCGACGGCACGCTCGAGCAGGTCTTCCCCGATGACATCACCGTCGGCACCGTCATCGTCGTCAAGCCCGGCGAGCGCGTGCCCATCGACGGCGTTATCGTCGAGGGCGAGACGCAACTCGACACCGCCGCGCTCACGGGAGAGTCGGTCCCCCGCCCGGCCAAAACCGGAGACGATATCATCAGCGGCTGCATCAACATGACGGGCCTCATCCACGTGCGCACCACTAAGCCATTTGGCGAATCCACCGTCGCTCGTGTCCTAGAGCTCGTGGAAAACGCCAGCGAAAAGAAGGCACGTACCGAGAACTTCATCACGCGCTTTGCCCGCGTCTACACTCCCGCCGTCACTGGCGCCGCCGCGGTACTCGCGCTCGGCGGCGGCCTGGTGACCGGCGCTTGGTCCGACTGGATCCTGCGCGGCCTGACCTTCCTCGTCGTCAGCTGCCCGTGCGCGCTGGTGATCAGCGTGCCGCTGAGCTTCTTTGGCGGCATCGGCGGCGCATCCAAGCTGGGCGTCCTTATCAAGGGTTCTAACTACCTCGAGACGCTCGCCGATGTGGACACCGTCGTCTTCGACAAAACCGGCACCCTCACGAACGGCACATTCTCGGTCGTCGCGGTGCACCCCGAGGCAGGCTATACCGAGCAGTCGCTGCTCGAAGTCGCGGCCCTTGCCGAGTCGTTCTCCGACCATCCCATCGCGCAGTCGGTACGTACCGCCTTCCAGGGCGAGCTCGATCCCAAGCGCGTAACGGATTCCACTAATGACGCGGGCCACGGCGTGACGGCAACCATCGACGGCAAGCCCGTCGTCGTCGGCAACGCCAAGATGCTCGCCGCCACCGACATCGAAGCACCCAATTGCGAGGTCGTCGGCACCATTCTCCACGTGCTGGTCGATGGCATCTATGCCGGCCATATCGTCATCGCCGACACCGTCAAGGCCGATGCCGAGCAAACGATTCGTGACCTGCACGCCGCCGGCGTTAAGCGCACCGTCATGCTCACGGGCGACCGCGGGGAAGTGGCGGCGTCCGTGGCCAAACAGCTCGGTCTCGACGAGTTCCATGCGCAGCTGTTGCCTGGTGACAAGGTCGAGCGCGTCGAGGCACTGCTCGCGGCCGAATCGGGCAAGGGCAAGCTCGCCTTTGTCGGCGACGGTATCAACGACGCTCCTGTGCTTACGCGCGCCGATGTGGGCATTGCCATGGGCGCCATGGGCTCCGACGCCGCGATCGAGGCCGCCGACGTGGTGCTGATGGACGACAAGCCGTCCAACATTTCCCGCGCGATCCGCGTGGCGCGCAAGACCATGACGATCGTTTGGCAGAACATAATCTTTGCGCTGGGCATTAAGCTGCTGATTCTGGTGCTCGCGGCGCTCGGCATCGCCAATATGTGGCTTGCCGTCTTTGGCGACGTGGGCGTGGCGATCATCGCCATCCTGAACGCCATGCGCGCGATGGGTGTCAAGAACCTGTAGCGCCTGTGGTCCCTCCGGCCGGGGCCGGGCTTGGTTTTGAAAACGTCCTCGCGCATGAGGCCCGTCTTTCCTGCTCCTGCGGAGCAACGGAAAGACGGGCCTCGCGCTGACGCTCCTATTTGGCAAGGTGTTTTTTAGAATCCATTTTGCGCTCGGCCTCGAAGGCTTGCCTGTCCCAATCGAGCGGAAGTCCGGCCTCGACCCATGCCTCGTAGGCCCTCCTTATGGGCTTGAGCTCCCTTTGGCCCCTCTCCAGCATCGAGATGTACTTCTCGCTGGTTCCCAATATGGACGCCGCCCTCACCTGGCTGACCTTCGCCGCGCGCCTGGCCGCCACGAGCTCCGAGGCGTCCTCGGGCCTCCTGATCTCGTGCGGGTGCATCAGCGCCCGGTACGCCTCCCTGGCCACGTAGCGCTTGAGGCACCTCATGACCTCCCTGTCGCTCTTCCCCCGCGCCCTGGCCCTCTCGGCGTACTCGGCGGTCTCGGGGTCGCGCATGACCCTCTGCCTCGCGATCTCGTGCAGCGCTAACACGCCTGCCGGTCGCCGCCCCTGTTGAGCCTGTGCCTCACGGTCTTGCCGCTCGAGGCGGGGATGGGGCAGGCGCCGCATATCGCCGCGAACGACGCCTCGGAGCGCAGCCTGCCCGGGTTGTCCCCGGCCGCGACCGCGAGCTTGGCCGCGCTCACGGGCCCGCACCCGTACATAGCCAGCAGCGCGGGGCAGTTCTCCTCCAGGGACGCCTCGATCGCGCGCTCCATGTCGAGCGCCGCGTCGCGCGCCGCCGCCCACAGGTCCGCCAGCGCGCCGAGTGCGGCGCCCAGCGCGCCCTCGGCGCGCACGGAGGGGAGCACCTCCATCAGCCTCGGCCCCGCCACCCCGCGGAACCTCGAC
>NZ_QSFR01000003.1:5352-160419 GCF_003467925.1 Collinsella sp. AM43-1
TCGGCCCCGCCACCCCGCGGAACCTCGACCTGAGCCCCTCCGGCGCGGTGGTGAGCAGGGACCTCGCGGTGTTGATCGCCGAGGTCCGCGCCTTCACCGCCCCGGAGCGCGCCGCGAGCATGCAGCGCACCCCGTCGACCCACCCGTCCTGGCTCTTGGGGGTCCCGAGCTTTGAGCCGGACATCGCCGCGCGGGCGGCCCTCTCCGCGTCCGCCTCGTCGCACTTTCCCTGTCCCGGGCGCCTCCTCTGCGTCCTCGCCGGGGAGAGCGCCTCGCGCACGGGCATCCCCAGCGACGCGAGGTGCCTGGTGAGGCCCGCCCCGTAGGACGACGTCCCCTCCATCGCGACGCAGGCCGGCTCCCCGGCCGCCGCGATCGCCCCGGCGAGCGCCTCGTATCCCGCCGCGTCGGCGGGGAACTGGCGGGACAGGACCTTGCGGCCCCTCCAGTCGAGGACGTACAGCCAGTGCGAGTCGGCGTGGGTGTCGACCCCGCAGAAGACCGGCCCGCGGGCGCCGGGTGTCGATTCGGTTCTCATGTCTCGCTCCGTTCTTTCCGTGCTCGCCTGGACCGGGCAGACGGCACACTGACGGGGCGCGATAGAATGCGGTTGTTCGGGTCCGCGGTATCGCTCCATGCTCCTATTAGGTCATGCGGCGGTCTCGGCTCGCCGCGGGCCGCGCGGGACATGTCAGGAAACGAGGGCAGCCCTGTGGGCGCCAGCGGAATGTGGAGTCACCGCGCGGTCCGCATCTGATGGTGTCGACGTCAATGGTATACGGGTGCATCATCGACGTCTTCAATACAGAAGATATCAGTGCGGAATGTTTTCAAAACCAAGCCCGGACCCGGCCTGCGGTGACGTTGCTGGCGGTTCTTGGGCATCGCTTGCTGGCGGGGTTCCTTGTCTGAGTTGGACTTAGTTGATGGGGCTACTGGTCCCGGTCGCTGTCCCGCGCCTTTGGCGCGTGACAGCGCGCCTCTTTGGGAACGCAGAGATGGCTCAGCTGTGGTGGCGTCGCGCACCGATTGCTCCACTTTGGACTGCGTCGGACTCGCTGTTGTTCGAATCCCCTATCCCCTTTCGCTGGTTCGCGTTTTGCGCGAACTCCGCACTATTGGGGGTCAATTAGGCTTCCGTTGTTGGACCCGTCGCATCTTCCTTGCTCAACATCGCCCTCAGCTTCTCGAAGCTCTCCTCGCTCAGGCAATGCTCCATGTGGCAACCTTCTTGCGAGGCAACCTCTGCCGAAACGCCTGCTTCCTCGAGCAGCTCTACAAAAAAGCAGTGACGCTCCCACATTTGGCGGGCGACCTCAAGCCCTCGCTCCGTCAGGTGCACATCGCGCTTGCCCATTTCGACATAGCCGTTGCTTTCCAGCGTCGCCATGGCCTTGGAGACGCTTGCCTTGGTTACGCCAAGGTATTCGGCAACGTCAATCGAACGAACGGTACCCTGCCGTTCCGAGAGCACATAGATAGATTCGAGATAGTCTTCTCCAGATTCACGCAGGGCCATGGGCCGCCTTTCGCGATGGCTTCTAGTTAGCCTTTGGATACTTTTGCTTGATTTACTTTACCGCAAAAGTTGCCCATGTCTTACTACTTTGCCTAAAAGTTAGCCGTGTTTCACAAAACATGCGGGACGAAAACAAAATGGGGACGCCCCGCAAGGAGTGTCCCCAGCTGCCGGCAGAAAAGGAACGTCCCCAGATGCCGAATCCGCAGCTACAGCAGGCCAAAGTGTTTGGCGGCGTTGTAGATGCCGTCGTCGTCCACGGCGGTCGTCACGTAGGTCGCCACGGCCTTCACGGTATCCTGCGCGTTGCCCATGGCCACACTTGTGCCCACGGCCGAGAACATCGACAGGTCGTTCTCGCCGTCGCCAAAGGCGATCGCCTCGCTCGCGTCGATGCCCAAGCGCTCCAGCGTCGCCGCCACGCCCAGGTCCTTGCCGCCGTTAGCGGGAATAATATCGCAGAACAGATCGCACCAGCGCGTAGTGAGCGAATGCGACACGGAATCGGTCACGATATGCTCGTCGGCCGGATCAACAAAGGCGCAAAACTGGTAGACCGGCGCGTCAAAGGCGTGCTCAAACGGCTCCTCATGGTAGACAATCCCCGCGTTACTGCCAGCCGTCACCACGCGCTCGGACAGGCGGTTCACAAACGAATTCTCGCCCTGCATGCACAGCGAGTCGTAGCGCCCCTCGGCCACCTGGCCCACGATCACCGCAACGTCGTCCGGGTCAATCGGACAGCTGCGGTAAACCCCCTCGGCATCAAAGCAGCGCTGGCCCGAAAGCGTAATGTACGCATCCCAACCCAAGTCGAACAGCCAATCGGGCATCTGGTAGGTCGGGCGACCCGTAGCAATCACGCATGCGATCCCCTGCTCGTGAAAGCTATCGAGCACCCGCTGCGCCGACGCCGGAATCCGGTGCGTCTTAAAGCTCAGCAGCGTGCCGTCGATATCGAAAAACGCGGCTTTGATCATCCTCGTCTACTCCTCGCCCTCGAGCTTTTCGCTCGCCTCGAGCCATGCCATCTCCAGCTCGTCCATGGCGGCGTGGGCCTCGTCGATCTTTGCCTGCTGCTCGCCCAGCGCCGTGTAGTTGGTGGGATCGACCTGAGCCATCGCAGCCTCGGCCTCCTCCACGCGAGCGCGCTGCGTCTCCATCTTGCGCTCGAGCGAGCTCACCTCGCGGCGGAGCTTCTGGCGCTCGGCATTGGAAAGTCCGTTGGGCTGGCCGCTCGACTTGGGCTTTTCGGCTGCAACCGCTGCGGCGCCGGTGTCGAACGTGCCGGTCTTGGCGCTCGGCGCGCCCACGGGCTCGCCCTCGGCAGTAGCGTTGCACAGGCGCAGGTACTGGTCGACGCCGCCGGGCATATGCGTCAGATGACCGTCAAGCAGCGCCCACTGCTGGTCGGTCACGCGCTCCATCAAGAAGCGGTCGTGCGTCACCAGGATCAGCGTGCCCGGCCAGCCGTCGAGCAGGTCCTCGACAATCGCCAGCATGTCGGTATCCAAGTCGTTGCCGGGCTCGTCCAGGATAAGCACGTTGGGCTCGTCCAGGATCGTCAGCAGCAGCGACAGGCGACGGCGCTGGCCGCCCGAAAGATCGCCGATGCGGCTCCAGAGCTGCTGCGTCGTAAAGCCCAGGCGCTCGCAGAGCTTCTCGGGCGAGGTCTCCTTGCCGTCGATGACATAATACTTCTTATAGTTGCTCAGAACCTCGCGGATCCTGTCACCCATGTAGGGCTCGAGCTCCTCGAGCTGCTGCGACAGCACGCCAAAGCGCACCGTCTGGCCGATCTTCACGCGGCCGCGCAGGGGCGCGATCTTGCCCTGAATCACGTCGAGCAAGGTCGACTTGCCGGCGCCGTTCTCACCCAGCAGACCATAGCGGTCGCCCGCGCCGATAAGCCAGGTCACATCGGAGAGCACCTGCTTGGGCGCGCCGTCGGTATCGGCATAGCCGGCGTCCACGTCGATCACGTCGATGACCTGTTTGCCCAGGCGACTCACGGCGAGGCGCTTGAGCTCCAGCTCGTCGCGCACGGGCGGCACGTCGGCGATCAGCTCGCGGGCGGCTTCCACGCGAAACTTGGGCTTAGTGGAACGGGCCTGGGCGCCACGGCTCAGCCATGCAAGCTCCTTGCGCGCCATGTTGCGACGGCGCTCCTCGGTAACCGCGGCCATGCGGTCGCGCTCCACGCGCTGAAGGATATATGCGGAGTAACCGCCCTCGAAGGGGTCGACCTGGCCGTCGTGGACCTCCCACATGCTAGTGCAGACCTCGTCCAAGAACCAGCGATCGTGCGTGACCACGAGCATGGCGCCCTGGCCGCGCTGCCAGCGAGCCTTAAGATGGCGTGCAAGCCAGTTGATGGTACGCATGTCCAGGTGGTTGGTGGGCTCGTCGAGCATGAGCACGTCGTAGTCACCGATCAGCAGGCGCGCGAGGTCCACACGACGGCGCTGGCCGCCCGAAAGCTCGCCCACCATGCCCTCCCAGGGCACATCGCTAATAAGGCCAGCGAGGATCTGACGTGTACGCGGGCTCGAGGCCCACTCGTACTCAGGCGTGTCACCGACGACAGCATGATGCACGGTGTCGGTATCGACCAGGTTGTCCTTTTGGCCGAGCAGGCCGATCGTGGTGCCGCGGCGATGCGTCACGCGGCCGTCGTCGGGCTCCAGCGTGCCGGCGAGTACACTCAGCAGCGTCGACTTGCCGTCGCCGTTTTTGCCGACAATACCAATACGGTCGCCCTCGCCCACGCCGAGCGTTACGCTATTAAAAATATGCTTGGTGGGAAACTCTAGGCTGACGGAATCGCATCCCAAAAGAATCGCCATATGCCCTGCTCCTTCGTAGAAATTCAACGTTGTCCATGATAGCAGCGAGCCCCACCCCAAACCACCACGAAGGTGCCTGTCCCCTTTGTGGTGGTCGTTTCGGTCGCAGAGCAAAAAGGCGGGCCATCTCGTAAAAGAGATGACCCGCCTCTCCAATCAGTCCCGCGGCAACCGTGGCCGCCGCGGGCCTCAAGCATGTCCCGGACTAGGAGAACATGCCGGTGAGGTAATCATTCAGCCGCTTATCCTTGGGCCGTTGGAAAATCTCGTCGGTCTCGTCGTACTCGACCATATCGCCCATGTAGAAAAACGCCGTGCGGTTGGACACGCGCGACGCCTGCTCCATGTTGTGCGTCACGATGACGATGGCGCGGTCGGCCACGATCGACGACATGAGGTCCTCGATCGCCAGCGTCGAGATGGGGTCGAGCGCCGAGCAGGGCTCGTCAAACAGGATTACGTCGGGGTTGAGTGCCAGCGTGCGCGCGATGCACAAACGCTGCTGCTGACCGCCCGAAAGCGCGTAGGCGCTCTTGTCGAGCTTGTCCTTGACCTCGTCCCACAGGGCCGCACCGCGCAGGCTTTCCTCGACCATGCGATCGAGCTCGTCGCGGTCGGTGATGCCGTGGCGCTTGGGCGCAAACGTGATGTTGTCTCGAATGGACTTGCGGAAGGGGTTGGGCTGCTGAAACACCATGCCAATGGACCGGCGCAGCTCGTAGGTATTCTCGGTCTTGGTGTTCACGTTGCGTCCGCGGTAGCTGATCTCGCCCTCCACGCGGCAGCCGCGAATCTCGCGATTCATCAGGTTGAGGCTGCGCAAGAAGGTCGACTTGCCGCAGCCCGAAGGCCCGATGAGCGCCGCGATCTCACCCTTGTGGAAGTCGAGCGACGTATTGTGCAGCGCATGGTGGTCGCCATAGTACACGTTGACGTCCTTGGTGGAGAGCACGACCTCGTCGCTCACGGCCTTGCCGCTCACGCGAACACGTTTCTCGCTCTCCCCCACGCTCGACAAAAAGTCCTGGGTGTCGGACGATGCCGCCTCGGTTGCGGGCGTCGCATTCGTCTCGCTCATTCGGCCGTCATCCTCCTTGCCAGTTGCTTGCCCACGATACGGGCGACTACGTTAAACAGCAGCACGCAAATCATCAGCAGTGCCGCAGTGCCCCAGACGATCTGCTGGGCCTCGGGGCTGCCCTCGCCATAGATCTTGTAGATGTGCACGGCCAGCGACTCGCCGGGACGGAACACGTTCCAGGCGCAGGTGGGGCTCGACAGGTTAAAGCTCAAGAAGTTCAGGCGAACCGGCGAGCTCATGCCCGAGGTAAAGAGCAGCGCCGCGGCCTCGCCAAACACGCGGCCGGCCGAAAGCACGATGCCGGTCACGATGGCGGGCATGGCCTCGGGAATCAGGATGTGCAGTGTGGCCTCCCAGCGAGTGAGGCCCATGGCCAGGCATGCATCGCGCTGGGCCTGCGGCACGTCCTCGAGCGCCTGCTGAATCACGCGCACCAGGATGGGGATGTTGAACATGGTGAGCGCGACGGAGCCGGAGATGATGGAGTACTTCCAGCCCAGCTGCACCGAGAACACCAGAAAGCCGAACATGCCGACGACGATGGAGGGCAGCGAAGACAACGTCTCGATGGCGGTCGAGGCGATGTCGCGAATGGGACCGTCGGGCGCGTATTCAACTAGGAAGACCGCGCCGCCCAGGCTGATGGGCACCGAGATGATCAGGGTAATCAGCAGCAGATAGAACGAGTCGAACAGCTGGTAGAGCACGCCGCCCTGCGTTCCGTTGGCGCGTGCGGGCTGCGTGAGAAAGCCCGGCTGGAACAGCGTCGAGATACCCTCGAACAGGATGTAGGCCACCATGGAGACGACGATAAGCATGACGATGGCGACAATCGCCGTCAGCACGCCCGTGGCGATACGGTCTTGCCTTTGGACACGCCCGAGTCTCGCCTCGTCGATATGGATGCGCGTGCTAGCCACGAGCCTTCGCCCCCTTGCGGCCAATGAGATGGATGATCAGGATAAAGATGAGGCTCATGCCCATCAGCAGCAGGCCGAGCGCCCACAGGACGTCGTCCTGGGCCGAGCCCTCGGCATAGACCGCCATGGACGTGGTGAGCGTGGTGGTGATGGTAGACGCCGGCGACAGCAGCGACGTCGGCATGGCCTCGATGCCGCCAATGACCATGCGCACGGCGAGCGTCTCGCCAAAGGCGCGGGTCATGCCAAGGATGACTGCGGTCATGAGCGACGGCATGGCGGACTTGAGCACCACGTGCCAGATGGTCTGCCAGCGGGTGTAGCCCAGCGCGAGCGAACCCTGGCGGTAGCTATCGGGCACGGCGCGCAGGCCATCGACCGAAAGCGTGGTCATCGTCGGCAGAATCATGACTGCCAGCACGATAGCGCCGGGCAAGATACCCAGACCCGTGCTCACGTGGAAAACGCTCTTCATAAGACCGACGACCACGTGAAAACCGATCAGGCCAAAGACGACCGAGGGAATGCCGGTCAAAAGCTCAATCAGTGGTTGGAAGACCTTGGAACCAAACTTAGGCTGGATCTCGACCGCAAAGATGGCAGAGCCGATGGCGATGGGTAGCGCGATAAGCGTGGAGAGCACCATGACCGCAAACGAAGTGACGATCAGGGGCAGGGCGCCGGTATAGGGCAGACCGTTTTCGGCCGTGTTGGCCAGGTCCCACTTGGTGCCGGTAAAGAACTCGACGATCGAAACGCCGTCCTTGAGAAAAGCCGAGAGGCCCTTTTGGGCGACCATAAAGATGAGCGCGGCAACGACAAGCGTCACGAGCGCTACGCACGCGCCCGTGACGACTAGGCCCACGTTCTCAAGGTCGCGCTTTGGCAGCTGTTTTGCCATTGCAAACCTTTCCGGGGGCGATTACTTATTTAGAGGAGACCTTGCCGCTGGCGTCCTTGACGACCTTCATGGCAGAGACGGGGATAAAGCCCTGCTCCTCGACGAGCTTGCCCTGGACGTCGTCGGAGAGCATGAACTCCAGGAAGGCCTTGGTGGCCTCGTCGGCGTCCTTCGCGCAGTACATGTGCTCGGTAGCCCAAATCCTGAAGGAATCGTCGGTGACGTTTGCGCTCTTGGGCTCGACACCCTCGACCTTGATGGCGTTGAACTTGGAGTCGTCGAAGTGCGAGAAGTCGAGGTACGAGATGGCGTTGTCGGTGCTGCCCATCTGAGTCTGGACATCGCCGGACTTATCGAGCTCGGCGTCGCCCTTAAAGTCGACGGCCTCGTCGCCAAAGACGGCGGCCTCGAAGGTGGCGCGGGTGCCGGAGCCGGCCTTGCGGTTGAGAACGACGATCTTGGCGTCGTCGCCGCCGACCTCATTCCAGTTGGTAATCTGGCCGGAGAAGATGCCCTTGAGCTGCTCGAGGGACAGGTCGTCGACCGTGACGTTCTTGGAAACGACGGGGCCCATGCCCACGACGGCAACCTCGTGGTCGACGAGATTCTTGACCTGGTCGGCCTCGAGCTTGGTCTCGGCAAAGACGTCTGAGTTACCGATGGTAACGGTGCCGGCGGCAACAGCGGTCAGACCCTTGCCCGAACCGTTGCCCGAGCCGGAGACGGAGACGTCCGGGTTGGCGTCCATGAACTTCTCGGCAGCGGCCTCGACGAGAGCCTGGAACGAGGAGGCGCCGTCGTAGGTCACCTCGCCCGAGACGGACTCGGCAGCAGCGGCGCTACCCTTGTCGGCGGCGTCGGATTCGCCGGAGCCGCCGCAACCTACGAGACCGAGACCGACGATGCTGGCAAGACCACCAGCGAGGCCGAGGAACTGACGACGAGAATAAGCCTGATCGAGCATGATCTTCCTTTCATACATGCGACTCGCGGACACCCTGCCCGCTTTGCTGTTTGGAAAGATACGTCCCCGATCGGGCAGCGCCCGCGCCGACTGCTGTTTCTTACGGGCATTTGATAGACCCTTACCGCAAGCGCGGCCCAGCCTTTACAAACGAATAACAAACCCGCCGGCAAGCATGGCCAGCCTTTTACACCAATAAAAACAAAGTTGCGGTGAAATAGTTCCTGTTTGGCCATCAAATGGCCCATTCTAGGAACTATTCCACCGCAACTTAGATTGGGAAACCGCGAGACCTTAAAGCTCTAATTCATTCAAACGGAGGATCGCAACAATATAGATCTTGAGCGCCTGCTTGAGCTGGTCCTCGTTGGCGCACTCGTTGGGGCCGTGCATCTGGCCGCCCCATGCGGGCAGCTCCAGGCCGGTCTCCTCGGGGCCAAACGAGACGGCGCGGGCAAAGTTGCGCGCATACGTGCCGCCGCCCATGGCAAAGGGTTCGGCATGCTTGCCGGTGAACTCGTTATAGGTATCGATAAGCGCCTTCACGGCCGGATCGTCGGCAGACACCGAGAACGGCACCTTCGCGCGACCCAGCTGGCACGTCACGCCAAAACGGCCCACGAGCGGCTCGAGCTGCTCGCGGATGGTATCGGCACTCGTGCTGTCGGGGAAGCGCACGTCGATGACCTGCTCAATATGGCCATCCGCCACGCGGATGACGCCAGCGTTGCAGGTAAGCGGGCCAAACGCCGGACTCGTCGCATCGATACCTAGGCCGCGGCCATAGGCATCCGCATGCACAAAGGCCAGGAACTTGACGAACTCGTGCTCGGCAGGCGTCAGCAGGCGCTCGTCGCGTGCACCAAACGCGTCTTCGGCCTCGCGCAGATACGACACGATCAGGCCGACGGCGTTGATGGTGCCCTCAGGCATCGAAGCGTGGCCGCCAATACCGTGGGCGAAAATCTGCGCATGCCCGTTATCAAGCGCCGTGATCTCCAGGCGGTCGGCGTTCTCAACGGGCGCCGGCAGTTCATCGGCGGCAATCGCGAGCTCGCAGATGGACTGCGACGGAATGGCATTGCTCGCCTCGGAGCCGCTCCACGACACGATGCGCCCGCCGTCGATCTTGGGACTCACGAACGTCGCCCCAAACTGGCCCTTCTCGGCATTGCAGACCGGAAACTCGGCATCGGGCGTAAACAAAAAGTCGGGGTCTGCGTGGTTCTCCAGATAATGGTGAACGTCGGACATGCCCACTTCCTCATCGCAGCCCAGCAGCGCGCGGAAAGTATAGCGCGGGGTAATGCCGTGCTTGAGCAGATAGGCGCCGGCGTAGAGTGACAGCACCGCCGGACCCTTGTCGTCGATAACGCCGCGGCCGAGCAGCCAGCCCTCGCGACGCTCCAGCGCAAACGGGTCGGTGTTCCAACCCGGGCCGGCGGGCACCACGTCCACGTGGCAGATGGTCGCGAGCTGCTTGTCGCCGCGGCCAGGGATATCGGCAATGCCCACATAGCCCTCGTCGTCGCTCGTCTGATAGCCAAGCTTCTGCGCGATGCCGAGCGCACAGTCGAGCGCGTCACGGACCGGGCGGCCAAACGGCGCGCCGGGCTCTGCATCGGCAGAAACTGCCACGGACGGATAGCTCACCAGTTGCTCGATATCGGCGACGACATCTTCCCAGACCTCGTCAACATACTCGGCAACGCTCTGCTCCACCTGATTCATGGACGACCTCCTAACCCATGAGCGGCGATCACGCCCGCCCCTCACATTACGTCTATTAGATAGCGAAAAGTTTAGCAAGCTCGGCCACCGAGTGCACCACCGCATCGGCGCCCGCCGCCTCGTGCTCCCCCGGCGCCGCCGCACCCGAATAAATGCCGATGCACGGCACGCCCATCGCGTGCGCGCCCTCAACGTCGTTAAAACGGTCGCCGATCATCACAGCCTCGTCCGCGACCGCACCCAAGGCCGCCAACGCGTCGCGGACCGAATCGGCCTTGGTCTCGCGCCCCTGCGGCGGATTCATGCCAACCACCGCCTCAAACTGAGAAAGTCCCAGCTCTCCCACCATGTCGATACACTTCGCCTCCATGCGTGACGTTGCCACGGCCAAGCGATGTCCCTGCGCGACAAGGCCATCGAGCAGCTCGGGGATTCCGTCGAACACGGGATACTCTTCCGGTCCCAGCTCATCAAAAAAGGCACGGTACTCGTCAGCCACCACAAGCGACTCCTCGCGGGAGAAGCCATAAAAGTCGTGAAAGCTCTTCCACAGGGGCGGCCCGATCATGCGGCGCAGGTCACCCATCTGCGCCTCCGAAAACCCGCGCGCGGCCAACGTCTTGCGCGTCGAGGTCATCACCGCCCGGCCCGTATCGGCCACCGTGCCGTCAAAATCGAACAGCACAACCGGCCGCCTGCATATCTCCAACGCCTCCATCGGCATTCCTCTTCCCCAGTTGATGATTTCCACACCGACACTTCAAACTGTTGACTATTCAACAATTGAACCTAGAAATGTGGAATGACTCCACTATACTTGTCGCACTTTGCTCTCAGAAGGCGGCACGCAAGCGCCCCAATGAAAGGTGCAATTATGTCTTTTGCCATCATAACCGACTCCACGTCGGACATCTCCCCCGCCCGTGCTCAAGAGCTTGGCATTTACGTCATTCCGCTACATGTGATTATCGAGGGCGAGGACCTGCTCGACCAGGTGCAGATTACCGCCGAGGAATACGTCGCCCGCATGGCCGGCTCCGAGCAGCTGCCACACACCTCGCAGCCGAGCGCCGGCGAGTTCAAGGCACTCTTTGACCGCGTGCGCGCCGACGGCCACGATAGCGCGATCTTTATCTCGCTGTGCAGCGAATGGTCCGCCTGCTATTCCAACGCATGCCTGGTCGCCGAGACCCACGAGCTCGACGTGCGCTGCATCGATTCGCGCACTGGCTCGGGCGCCGAGGGCCTGCTGGTGGAGTACGCACTGGCCATGCGCGAAGACGGCCGCAGCTTGGACGAGACCGAGGCGCAGATCCGCGCGACGCTGCCCGACGCCCACCTGCTGCTGATTCCCCGCACGCTCGAGAACCTCGTTAAGAACGGCCGCGCGCCCAAGCTCGCCGGCCAGCTCACGCAGATGCTCAACATTCGCCTAGCCGTTTCGCCGGAGTGGCAGTCGGGCGAGATCAAGGCCATCAAAAAGGGCCGCGGCGCCAAGCGTATCGTCGCCAGCACCATGGCAGACTGCCTCACGTTTTTGGACGAGCACCCGGGCTCAAGCGTGCGCGTGCTCACGACCGGCGCCGCCGAGGAGCAGGAGCTCGTCAGCCAAGCGCTCGCGGGCCAAGACTACGTAGACGCCGGCACCGGCCCCATCGGCTGCATCATCGCCACCCATGTAGGCGTCGACGCAATAGCCATCAGCTACTGCCCCCACTACCAACCTGCCAATTAGGGACAGGTTTATTTTGGCAGGTTTTATCTGGGCAAACGTTAAACAGTAACAAAGGCTTGCCTGGCAAGATCGGACATGCCAAAGCCGTCGAACAACCGAAGTACACCCAGCCACAACAAAGCCATCACGCCGACGCGCCGCAACTCAAGGCGCGCCGGCGTCTTTTTAGGAGTCGCGGCGGAAAAGGGGCCGTTTTAGCCAAAAGGCCGCGAAACGCTTCCCATTACGCCGCAACTTCATTGCCGCCCAACCAGCCAATCGAGAAATTGGCGGCGATCGATGCTTTGTCCAACCCCCTTGCGATACCCTCTGGGCAAAAAATGGCAAATATGAGTACTGTTACCAGTTTAGTAACAGCGAAATCTGGCTGAATTTGCCGTCTTCCGCCAATTCCGAGCGTCATAAAGTCCCGAATCGCCATGTTTATAGGGTTGATTATATCCAATCCGAATCGATTGGTCTTAAATACTTTCCTGATGATATGTTACTGCTCAAACCACAGTACTCATATTTGCCATTTTTTGCCCACAGGGTCTATTCGAGGATAGTTTCCTGCGCCTCCAGCCCACCTCATGGCCGCCAAAACCCATTCAGCAACAGCTACCGCACATTTTGACATCAGCCAAACACCACTCACGGAGCTGTACTCCGCTATCGCCGAACCAAAATCAGAGCCGAGTCCCTTAAAAATCAAAATAACGTACCCTCATTTCAATGAACTCCGACAAGAACGGCATTTACATGAGCACCGTCACGCATCAATACGCCCTCATCGGGGGCACGCTATTCCAATTCAAGAAAATCGTCGCCCATGTATCGGAGCCGCACAGCCAAATCGTCATCTGCGGCAACGGTCCAGACATCCGTTACGCAACACTGGAAGAATGGGAGAAAGCTGGCGAATCTTTCGATAGACGGGCGCAGGTCGAGGGTGTCGTCACCAGTGCGAGCCCAGCGCGCGACAAACTCGAGCTCTTTCGCAATCTCTTTACTGGCCGCAAAGATGTTTACGCCCATGGGTACCGCAGAAAAGACGGGGGAATCGGCTATACGCCCGCCTGCGCAAACGAGTGGAAGTCAGGCATTTGTCCCAAAGCAAATCGTCAGAAAACCAAATGCGCTGAATGCGGCAACCGCGTCTTCCCCGAGTTGAGCGATACCGCGATCATCTCCCATTTCAAGGGCAGTGACGACAGACTCCGAGACGTCATAGGTCAATATGTTCTCGATAATGACAGCAACACAAAAGTCCTGGTCATCGACTTTGACGGAGCCGATTGGAAAGAAGCGACAAACGCCATTCGGCTTGTCGCAAAAAACCATGGAATCGATGCTGCAGTCGAGCGATCGAGATCAGGTAACGGCACACATGTCTGGTTTTTCTTCCTAGAGCTCACCAGCGCGAAGATCGCACGAGAATTTGGAAGCAGCCTTATCACCGAAGCGGCGGCGCTCAACAAGACAATCACCTTTGAAGCTTTTGACCGGATGCTGCCCGCACAGTCCACCATTCCTGAGGGAGGCTTTGGAAATCTCATAGCGCTGCCTTTTCAAGGAAAAGCGCAGCGAAAAGGGAACAGCGTATTTGTTGACGAGCAATTTGAGCCCTTTCCCGATCAATGGCTTTACCTTTCTCAAATCCAGTTAATCCCGCGCACGACGGTGCAAAATCTGATCGAGAGCATCGACAATAGGTCGCACGGAATAGCGGCTGCGACGGCGGCAAACACCGCCGCACCGCATTCCCAGAGGCCGCGAAAGCGGCTTCCGCTCACACCGCGGGACCTCCCGTCATCGCTGTCCGTCACGCAGGCCGATATGCTCTATATCCCCGAAAAATCTCTGAGTCCCGCAGCTCAAATGGAAGTCCGCAGGCTTGCAACATTTGCCAACCCAGAATTCTTCCGCGCGCAATCTATGCATCAATCGGTATTCGGCAAACCGCGGTACATAGACCTCAGCGAACTTAGAGACGGCTGCGTCGCGATTCCCAGAGGCTGCAAGACTCAGCTTGAGCGGCTGCTTCAAGAAGCCGGCGTTGCTGCCCACTATTCAGACAAGCGCCAGTCTGGAAATCCAATTGTAATGACATTTAAAGGGACTCTTCGCCCTGAACAGCAAATTGCCGCTGAACAAATGCTCGGCCATGAAGACGGGATCATGTCTGCACCGACGGGTTTCGGGAAAACCGTCATTGGAGCCTATCTTATTGCTGCCATCGGTCTTCCAGCGCTCGTCATCGTTCCCAAGACTGCGCTCATTGCCCAATGGAAAACCCAGCTCGAACGATTTCTCGACATCACGGACAACAGAGAGCCCGTCCGAACCCCAAAAGGACGAATCAGCAAAAGGCAGCCTCCGCTCATTGGTCAAATCGGAGGAGGCAAAACCGCCATAAGCCATCTCATCGACGTTGCTTCATTCCAGTCTTTGTCCAGCAAGGACCCCCAGACCGAAGAACCAATAGCCAAGGAGTTCGTTCGTGATTACGGCCTCATCATCTGTGATGAATGTCACCATGCAGCCGCACCACAGCTTGAGCTCGTCCTCAAGTCCGCTCCAGCCAAATATGTATACGGCCTTTCCGCGACGCCCGAACGCTCGGACGGACTCACGCGAGCACTCTCAATGCTCTGCGGCCCGCTTCGCCATGCCATTGATCCAAAAACGCAAGCAATCCAACAGGGAATTCAGCGCGTTGTTAGGCCGCGTTTTACCGGAGTTCGACTACCCGCCTACGAACCAGGGGCGTCCTTTAATCAAGTTCTCGATCTCCTGTGTGCGCACACAGCGAGAAACGAAGCAATTGTCGACGATGCCCTCGAGACCGCGTCAAACGGTCGACATCCGCTTGTGCTATCCAAAAGGAAAAAACATGCCGAAGAGCTATGTAGGCTGCTTCAAAGCCGCGGACACGAACCTATACTCTTAACCGGAGAAATCGACGCCAAAGAAAGAAAGGCAATACTGAACAGCCTTCCCGGCTTCGAGCATGAGCATCGAATTATCATCGCAACCGAAGGCCTTCTGAGCGAGGGTTTCGACCTGTCTTACCTTGACACTCTGCTCATTGCCACACCGATATCTTGGGACGGCAGCATAACGCAGCAGGCAGGCAGACTACATAGAAGTCACGAGGGCAAGCAGCGGGTTGAGATATTCGACTATGTTGATTTGTCGATACCCATGCTCGCGCGTATGTACCAGAAGAGACTCAAGACCTACGCAAAGCTAGGATATGAAGTCTTTGCAGCAAATGACAACAAACGGGCCGATCAAAACATCCTCGTTAGGCCGGCAAGGGCCGTGGAGGCCTTAGCGGATGACATCGCGCGCGCAACGAAAAGCATTTTTATTGCCGCGCCCTACGCATCCGCTGCATGCCTCGCAAAGCTCGCTGCCGTACTCACAGGCGCCGCCGCCCGTGGGATTGCCCTTGAGATTTCAATTGCCTCGACTCCGCACAATGACGTGAAAGCGATTTTTACCGAGATGAACGTCGACTATTCCATCAAAGCCGAAGGGCGCCTGTGCGCGTCAGTAATTGACGAGGAAACCGTCTGGTACGGAACCATTCCATTACTGGCCTTTCCTAAGAAAGAGGACTGCAGCATCCGTTTCAAAAGCAGCGAAGTTGCAGCCGAACTTTTAAGCGAAATCCAGCGAAGAGGAGAACCGGAGGTCGCAGCCACGAACGGGACGTCTCCAACAGTTACGGTGGAATAGGGGCCATTTTTGGCCAATCGGCCGCGAATCAATCCCTATTCCCCCGCGAATCATAAGCGAGCAATCAGCCCTGCGGGCCCTGGAATAGTTCCTCATGCGAGCCCATTCTGACCAGCCGGATCACAGGATTAGTCTTATGCGGCAAGTAGAGAACGACCACATCGACCAAGCCATCGGATAGATGGAAATCGATGTGGCCGTTGTAGTTGCCGCCCGGGTTTGAAAGCTCGTGGGCACCATATTCCGCGGGAAGCGAGCCGTGAGCCGCAAGCTCTGCGACTGCCGCCTTAAACTCGGTTTTTAGCTGCGGATGGATGCGCATCGTCCGTTTGTAATCCGCCTTAAACTGAGCCTCGACCTTAATCTCAAACATCGCTAGTCCTCATCGAGGAATGATATAAGCTCATCAGCGTTATTGAATGACGGGCTGTCGTCCGGCAGAATCCCCAACTCATGAGCTTCGGCGATCACCATGGCACGCCTCGTTGCCTCGTTGGGCACCTCCGCCCTTCCTACGATCTCAAAAGGAATCTTTCGTTGATTTACCAGCTGCCGAACAGCAAGGTTGAGATACGAATTGAGACTCAGACCAACCGTATCCAAGAACTCAGTCGCCTGTTCCTTGAGCCCCTCTTCGATGCGAACCGTCGTAGGCTTAACCGTTGCAGTAGACATACGCGACCTCCTCGCCTCGTCTTTTGCATCAGTATACCCAATTTCGATGGCAGTCTGATGTTAAATAGCATCAGTATGCCGTTCACATTGCTATAACAACAGTCACAGCACCCTACATCAGCCCGCTCAGGGCAATGTCAACGGCCTCGTTGAGGTCGTCGGTGATGTGCACCAGCTCCGGATCGAGCGGGCTAATCATACCGGCGTCCATCACCGGGCCGTTGAGCCAGTCGAACAGGCCCTGCCAGTACTCGGTTCCCACCAAAACGAGCGGCATGCGCTTGACCTTGTGCGTCTGTACCAGCGTGAGCACCTCGAACATCTCGTCGAGCGTACCAAAGCCACCAGGAAACACGATGGCGCCCGAGCTGTATTTGACGAACATGGTCTTGCGCACAAAGAAGTAACGGAAGTCCATGCCAAGGTTCACGTATTTGTTGAGCCCGTGCTCGTGCGGCAGCTCGATACCCAAGCCGACCGACTTGCCGTTGACACTCGCCGCTCCCCTGTTGGCCGCTTCCATGATGCCGGGGCCGCCGCCGGTGATGACCGCCACGCCACGTTGCGCGATCTTGCGCCCGACGGTACGCGCCGCCTTGTAGAGCGGATCGGTCTTGGGCGTGCGGGCGCTACCGAAGATGGTCACCGCAGGACCAAGCTCGGCAAGCGCGCCAAAACCATCGACAAACTCTGCCTGGATGCGCAGCACGCGCCACGGATCAGCATGCAGCCAGTCGGTCGAGTCCTCGGGCGCCAGCAGGTTGGCGTAGGTATTGTCCTTGGGAATCATGGGGCCGCGCATGACCACGGGGCCGCGGCGGTACGTCTCGTCGTAGGCTGGCTCGCCCTCGACATTCTCGTTCTTAATCATGGGTACTCCTATCGAGAAAAAGAAAAACGGGCGGGGTCGACGCCATGCGCCAAACACCCGCCCGAACATCAACTATTCGGGATGGTACCCACGATGCATCAAGTGCTTGCAAGCTATCGGTCATCGGTCGCGCAGACGGTGTTAGCGAACGTGATGACCGGCCGGTGCTCGCCCCTTGCCATTGCCCGCGCTCTGCAAGCGCCCGCGCCGCTCTTAGTAGTCCACCGCCGCAGGACTGTTCATCCAGTCGCTCACAAACGCGCCGTAGCGGCCCTCGATAATGGCCTGGCGGGCGCGCTGCATAAGGTTGAGCAGGTAGTAGATGTTGTGCATCGAAAGCAGAATGCCGCCGAGCATCTCCTTCTGCGTGACCATGTGACGGATGAGCGCACGGCTGTAACCGCCCGTGCACACCGGGCAGGTGCAGGTGGGATCGATGGGACCGTCGTCGTGCGCAAAGCGAGCGTTGCGGAAGTTGAGGCGACCCTCGCTGGAGAATGCCGTGCCCATACGGCCGGTGCGCGTCGGCAGCACGCAGTCAAACATGTCGATGCCCACGCCAACGCCGCGCACGAGCGTGGTCGGGTTGCCGACACCCATCAGGTAGCGCGGCTTATGCTTGGGCATGTACTCGCTCACGAGCGGCGCCAGGGTCTCGAACATGGTCTCGTGATCCTCGCCCACCGAATAGCCACCGATACCATAGCCCGGGAAGTCGCCGCACTCCTCCAGATGGCGCAGCGAACGCAGGCGCAGATCCAGGTGCATGCCGCCCTGAACGATGCCAAAGAGCGCCTGGTCATCGCGGGTATGCGCCTTATAGCAGCGCTCGGCCCACATGCTCGACAGCTCAACGGCGCGCTCAACGTAGGCGCGCGTGGCGGGATAGCCCGGGCACTGGTCGAGCTGCATGCAGATATCGGAGCCGAGTTTCATGGCGATTTCCATGTTGTCCTCGGGCGTCCAAAACACGTGGCGGCCGTCGTAATCGTTGACGATAAAGCGCACGCCCTCATCGGTGAGCTTGACGGCATCGTTGTGGCTGAAGACCTGGAAACCGCCCGAGTCGGTGAGGATGGGGCCGTGCCAGTTCATGAACTTGTGCAGGCCGCCCAGCTCGGCGATGGTGTCCTCGCCGGGGCGCATGGACAGGTGATAGGTGTTGGCAAGCACGATCTGGGCGCCGAGCTGCTTGACGGTCTCGGTGGGAATACCCTTGACGTTTGCCTTGGTGCCCACGGGCATAAAGATCGGCGTCTCGATGTCACCGTGCGGGGTGTGCAACACGCCGGCACGCGCGTGCGTCGTAGGGTCCTCGGCGATCAGGTCGAATTTAAAAAGGTTCTGGTCCATAAACTGGAACTCCTTGGTTGCGGTTCATACGCAAACCATTATACGGGCAACCCGCAAGAAGCACCGACTCGACAGAAACTAGTGCATTAGGATCAGGTTCCCGCGCTAGTCGTTGGGGACGTTCTTAAACGACTAGACGTTGGGGACAGCCTTCAGCGCCATCTTGCAAAGGAGTGTCCCAATCTGCCGGCACTTAGGGACTGTCCCCAACTGCCGACAACGCCGATGCTCTGGTAACGCCGATGCTCTGACAACATCAGCGAGCGGTCGCCAGGGCGAACAAATTGGCATGAAAAGAGGGCGGCATAGACCTTCTGGTCATGCCGCCCTCTTTGAATGACAAGTTGTCGCTCTGGTGACCGCGCAGCGTCGGCCGGTCCGCCGTTCGGTAGAACGGCGGAACCCCTAAGGACGCTGGCCCATGCCACCCTCGAGGGTGACGGTCTCGCCGTTCATATACTTAAAGTCGGGACCGCAGAGCTGAACGACAACGCGGCCGATTTCCTTCTCGACGTCGCCGTAGTGGCCTGCCGGCGGCATGTGGACGTTGGCCTTGAACGCCTCGGGATAGGCATCTTGGAAGTTCTCGAGCGCGGCGGTCCAAGCAAGCGGGCAAACGATGTTGACGTTGATGCCGTCCTTGCCCCACTCGTTGGCGGCGACGCGAGTCAGGCCGCGGATGCCCTCCTTGGCGGCAGCATAGCTGCACTGGCCGTAGTTGCCAAACAGGCCGGCGCCCGAAGCAAAGTTGACCACGGAGCCCTTGGTCTCCTTCAGGTGCGGATAGGCCTTCTGCATGTACAGATAGGTGGCATACAGACCGGAGTAAATGGCCAGGTTAAACTGATCCATGGTGTGGTCGGCGATGGTCACGCCCGAGGCGCTGGCCTGAGCGTTGTTAACGACGGCGTCGATGCGACCGAACTCCTCAATCGCCTTGTCGATAACGTTCTGCACGACGGCCTCGTTGTCCTGACCGGCGGAGACATCGGCCTGAACAGGAAGAACCTTAACGCCGTACTCAGCCTCGAGAGACTCCTTGGCGGCCTCGAGCTTGGCAACGTTGCGGCCGGTGATGACGAGGTTCGCGCCCTCCTTGGCAAAAGCGATATCGATGCCGTAACCGATGGAGCCAGCGGAGCCGTCCTTGAGCGTGGCCTTGCCGCCGCCGGTGACGATCACGGTCTTACCAGTGAAAAGTCCCATACAAAGTCCTTTCAAATCGCGACGGGCCCGCCCGTCGACTGCGCGCATCCAACTTCACGCGCCAAAAGCTGACATGCAACTTTAGCGTGTTCAAGTGAATAGAAAAGGCCTCGGTAGGCGAACGGCATAACGTCTTTCGGCGAAGGGATTGTCAAGTACAAACTGGATAAAGTGGCCGAGTTTTTGCTATCGACACGAGCCATCGAACACGTTTTGAAACTTTGCTGCAGCGCGCGGGATGTCGGCGCGAGACTTTATCATAGGGTGACAAACAACGATGAGGAGCACATGCCTATGACAGACGAGCTGGACCCCCAGACTCAACAGCATATTGATAACTCCGCAGACACCATTGACGGCTGCGATACTTCCACCAGAAGCGATGGCGGCATTGATGCCGCTGTCGAGGAGGCTCCTGCCGCCGCAGACGAGGCCGCAGACGCAAATGTCGCCGCAGAGCAAGACAAAGAAGAGCAGCTAGAGCAGCCGGACCCGAGCGATACTGAGCCCAAGGCTGAGAACGCTCCGCAAGCAGCAGGTCCCATCGAGGTGTCTTCGGAAGAAGAGCTCGACGCCGTCATGGACTCCATGATGGATGCCGTCAAAGCGATGAAAGACGCCGTGGCCGACGCTGACGTTGACGCCGAGGAAGAGGAGGCCGCCGAGGCAGCCTCGACCTTCGTACCCGGCGAGACTCCGGTTGCCGACCAGGGCAGCACCATGCCCTCGTTTCTGCAGCTCGAGCATCCCACGATTGGTGCCGATGCGGTCGACCCGCACGCAGCAGGCTTTTCTGTAATCGAGGGCGGTACCGGCAATATCGCCGTGCCGCAGGCTGCCGATGCGGACGCTGCCGACACCGCTCGCCCGACCGCCCCGCACTCCTCCGCCGCGAGCCGCGATCTGGGGACCGCTGTCTCGAACACTGCGAACGCCGTGGGCACCTTTATCGCCCAGGGTGCCTCGGCCATGCGCGAGATGAACGCCGCGAAAAAGGCACTTGCCGATGCCCGCGCCCACCTGGCCGAACTTGAGCAGCGCATTGCCGATCAGGCCGAGGAACTCGAGACGCGCCAGGATATCGCAGGCCGCTACGACCAGATCGTCGCCGACCAGCGCCAGGCGATTGCCACGGCCCAAAAGACTGCAGCGGCCGCCGAGATTGACCGTGATGCCCACGCCTCCAAAGCGACAGAGCTCAAGGGTCAGCTCGAACAAATGAAGACAGAGGATGACGCGACTGAGCTCCGTCTGAAGGCCGCGCTCGATGCCGTGGAGGCCCGCGAGGCGAGCTCGCGCGAGACCGGCAACCGCCTCGTTCGACGTCTTGAGGATTCCAAGCGCATCCGCGACAAGGTGAAGGCAGAGCGAGACGCCGGCATTGCCGCCGCACAACAAACCGTCGACGCCACGCGCGCCCAGCTCGAGACGCTGCGTCATGAGTATGCCGAGCTGCAACGCAATCCCTCGGCAAATCCCGCCAACTATACGGTGCGCACCAGCGAGCTCTCGATGCAGATTTCCGACACGGCAGATGCCCTGCGTAAAGCCGAAGAAGATGTCCCGCGTATCACCGCCGACCTTGAGCACTCGCTTGCCGCAGCCGAGCAGGCCGTCGAGCAGGCTCAAGCCCCTATCGCCGACGCAAAACGCGCGCACCAAGCCGTGACGACCGAAGCCGATGCCGCGCGCGACGAGCTGCAGACGGCGAAGACAGCCGCCGCGACTCGTCAGCGCGAACTGCGCGAGAAGATCACTGCCGAGGACAAGGCACGCCGCGACCAGGAGCAGAGCATCGCCAACGCCCAAGCAGATGCCGCACATGCGCAGTCGATCATCGAACAGGCGACCGAAGTGCACGACCACCCAGAGATCACTGAGTCGCTTGCAGGATCCTTGGCCCGAGACAAAGCCGAACACACCGAGACCGAGCGAGAAGTCGCCCAGCTCGAGGCCACCGAGGACGCGGTGCGCGAACGTACCCGCGACTCACGCATCAAATTCACCGGCGCCATCGTCTGCATCGTTGCCGTAGTTCTCGTGATCATCTTGATCTGGCTGTTCGCGAGCAAGTAACCACTCCCCAACGATTACAAGGACTGTCCCCAGGTGCCGGCACATAAGGAACGTCCCCAAGTGCCAACAAAGGCGACGCCGATGTTTTGGCGCGGACAGCGAAAACCCGCTAGAGCGGCATCCTCTTGACAACCAAAGAAATGCCGGTGTTTTGGCAACGACAGCGAGCGGGTCGCATTTGAGACAAGGTGACGTGAAACGAAAGGGCGCTGACCTTCTGGTCGCGCCCTTGAAGTTGAACGTCAGATTGTCCAAATGCGGCCCGCGCAGCGTCGGCCGGTTACGGCGTTTGGAAAACGCCGTAACCTACAAAATGAGCATGGCGTCGCCAAAGCTGAAGAAGCGGTAGCGCTCCTCGATGGCGGCGGCATAGGCATCCATGATCTGGTCGCGGGTGGCAAGTGCGCTCACGAGCATCATGAGCGTGGAGCGCGGCACGTGGAAGTTCGTGATCAGCGCGTCGACCACGTGATAGGTCGAGCCGGGCATGAGGTAGAGCTGCGTCGTCGCGTTCTCGCGCACCACGATGTCGCCGCGGCCGAGCGTGTCGGCCCCATCCTCGCGGCCCTCAAAATAGCGCGCCGTCACGGCCGGATCAGACACCGGTGCCTCAGCGTCAAAGGCGCTCTCGAGCGAGCGTACTGCGGTGGTGCCGACGGCGATCACGCGGTGCCCCTCGGCCTTCGCCTTATGCACGGCGTCGACAACCTCCTGTGACACGTGGTAGCGCTCGGTGTGCATGACGTGCTGCGTGGGGTCGTCCTCCTCCACCAGACGGAAGGTATCAATACCCACCTCGAGCTCGACGGCGGCAAACTTCGCGCCCTTGGCCTCGATAGCGGCCATGAGCTCGGGGGTAAAGTGCAGACCCGCCGTAGGAGCGGCAGCCGAGTGCTCCTCCTTCATGGCGTAGACGGTCTGGTACTTCTCGGGATCGCCCTCGTAATCGGTAATGTAGGGCGGCAGCGGCACGTGACCGGCAGCATGAATGGCCTCGTCGAGCGTGCGCGGCTCGCCGGCGGCATTGCAGCCGGCCGGCTCAAAGCGCACCAGACGGCCTCCGCGGCTATCAGTGACAAAGTCGATGACCTCGGCCGTCAGCACCACGGGAGCCCCCTCGGGCGCATGGGCGCCACCGGCGCGATACTCAATCTGAGCACCGGGCTTCAGGCGCTTACCCGGCTTGACCAGGCACTCCCAAACGTGGCCCAGCGGGTCAACATCCTCACGGCGCTTGAGCAGCAGCGTCTCGACCACGCCACCCGAGCCGGCTTTGCGACCGATCAGGCGGGCCGGCATCACACGCGTCTTGTTGATGACGAGCACATCGCCCGGCTCGATATAGTCGATGATGTCGCGGAAGATGCGGTGCTCAACGGTACCGCCGTGCTCCAGCGGCTTCCCCGCCTGGGAGCCTTTGCGATCCACCACCAGCAGGCGGCAGGAGTCGCGCGGCTCGGCAGGAGCCTGGGCAATCAGTTCCTCAGGAAGGTTGTAGTCAAAATCATCGGTACGCATAGACACGTCGGATACTCCTTATATAGCTAAAGTCCGCTCTACATCCTAGCAGGCTGACGTCCCAAACGAACTACTTTTTGGCGGCTTTGCGCTCGTCGCGGATGCGGGCGCGGTCCATGGCCGCCTCGACAGCAGAAAAGCGGCAGCCGCAGTAGTTCTGTCGATACATGCCCAGTTCGCGCGAACGGCGCGTAGCCTCGGGATAATACGGGCGAAAATCGCGAATCACCGGGGTGAGCCCATGGGCGGCCGCCAAACGCTCAAGCACGTCATTGCAGGTGTCGAACAGCTGATACGGCGAGACGGCGAGCGTCGTACCCACATATTCAAACCTGCGCTCCTGGGCAACGCGGCATGCCTCGGCCAAGCGCAAGGCATAGCACGAGCGACAGCGACGGGGCCGATCGGCACCCAGCGGGGCCACGCCGGCCTCCCAGCGCTCGCGGTCCTCCCCCGCCTCGATGAGCTCGATGTCGCCATCGGCACACCACCGGCGCAGCTCGTCCAGACGCCGCCGCCATTCATCGCGCGGTTGAATATTGGGATTGGTCCAGCAAATCGTGGGCTCAAACCCCTCCTCGCGCAGCAGGCGAACCGGCTCAAGCGAGCATGGTGCACAGCACGCATGCAGCAACAACGACTTCATCGACATCCCCGTCCCAGAAAACTCACCCCGACATCATGGCAGCTAAAATAGCCCCGTCCCAAAAAGACTACTTTGCGAAAAAGCGCACGCCAAAGGACGTATCCTCGCAGGCGACGATACGGCGGTCGCGCAGAATGGTCCGCACGTAATACCAATCACCCACACAGCCCGACAAGTGCAGACCAGCCGCCAGGTAGCACAGCAGCGGATAGTCCGAGAACGCAAACCCCAGGGCAAATGCTGTCGTCACAACAACCGTCGGCGCCAGGCAAACCGCCATGTACCGCCGGCGCGAATACACAACGCCCTCGGCGCAGGCATAGATCATCGCCGTCTCGCGATTCGCCCCAAAGGTCACCTGCGCGCCCGCAGGCGCCAGCAGCTTAAAAAACACCGCATGCACCAGCTCGTGCACGGCAAACGATGCCATTGAGACCGCAGCCAAGCCGACTATCCAGCCCACGACAGCCATCCAGCCGCCCGCCTCAGCCGCGTCCAAGTCCGCAGGCCCGCCCAACAGCATAAACACCGGCACCAGGCACACGGCAAACACCGCGATCACGGCCATCCCCCACACGAAGCAAGCGTGTAGAAAATCCTCGTCCTCAAACGCATGTATGTTGGAAATCTCATTCATAGCATCTTAGGATAGCGCCCCTGCCACGCACCCGCCCGCATGTGCGATAATGTCGAACGATATGCACGAATTGACCACCGCGCCGCCGAACCCCGTGCCCGGCCGCGCTCTTACCTATATGCGAAGGAGTCCCATGGCATCCAAATACTCCATGAACGACCGTCCCAGCTGGCCGCGCCGCGCCATCGTTACCGCCGGCGAGCCCTACGGCAACAAGGGTCTGCACTTTGGCCACGTCGGCGGCGTCTTTGTCCCGGCCGACTTCTTCGCCCGCTTCCTGCGCGACCGCCTGGGCCGCGAAAACGTCATCTTCACCTCGGGCACCGACTGCTACGGTTCGCCCATCATGGAGAGCTACCGCAAGCTCAAGGAGAACGAGGGCTACGACAAGTCCATCGGCGAGTATGTCGAGTCCAATCACTCCCGCCAGGCCGCGACCCTCAACAACTACAACATCAGCTGCGACATCTACGGCGGCTCGGGCCTTGAGCCGGCGGCCCAGATCCACAACGAGGTGACTGCCGAGATTATCGAGCGCCTGCACGAGCAGGGCACCATCTCCAAGCGCTCCACGCTGCAGTTCTACGATGCCAAGGCCGGCACGTTCCTCAACGGCCGCCAGGTCATCGGCCGCTGCCCCATCCAGGGCTGCAAGTCCGAGAAGGCTTATGCCGACGAGTGCGATCTGGGCCACCAGTTTGAGCCCGAGGAGCTCATCGCGCCCAAGAGCCAGCTCACCGGCGAGGTGCCCGAGCTGCGCCCGGTCGACAATCTCTACTTTGACCTGCCGGCCTACCTCGACTTTATGAAGACCTACACCGCCAAGCTCGCCCAGAACCCGCAGGTTCGCTCCGTGGTCTCCAAGACCATGGAGGAGTGGCTGCTGCCGGCTCAGCTCTACATCCAGAACAAGTTCCGCGAGGCCTTCGATGCCGTCGAGGACCAGCTCCCCGAGCACACCGTGCTGGAGCCCGAGGGCAACAAGAGCAGCTTTACCGTCACCTTCCCCAGCTGGAAGGAGCGCGACGACGCCCACGCGGTGCTCGCCAACGGTGGCGTGCGCTTCCGCAGCGGCAAGGCACTCGTGCCCTTCCGCATCACCGGCAACATCGACTGGGGCGTTCCGGTGCCCGAGGTCGATGGCGTCTCCGACGTCACCTGCTGGTGCTGGCCCGAGAGCCTGTGGGCGCCCATCAGCTATACGCGTACCGTGCTCGCGCGCGATGCCAAGGCCGCCGGCGTGACCGAGGGCGTCGCCGCCCAGGATGCCGCCCTCATGGGCGAGCCCGCCGCCGACTCCACGCAGGTGCCCGCACCCACCTACCAGCACAGCTCGCTCGACTGGCGCGACTGGTGGTGCTCTGACGACGCTCAGATTTACCAGTTCATCGGTCAGGACAACATCTATTTCTACTGCATCGCGCAGACCGCCATGTGGGAGGCCCTGGGCTGGGACCTCACGCAGAGCACCGTCAGCGCCTGCTACCACCTGCTCTACATGGGCAAAAAGGCCAGCTCGTCCTCGCAGACGCCTCCCCCGCCGGCAGACGACCTGCTCAACCACTATACCTGCGAGCAGATGCGCGCGCACTGGCTGTCGCTCGGCCTATCCGAAAAGCCGGTGAGCTTTAGCCCCAAGGCATACGACACGCGTGTGACCGGCAAGGACAAGGACGGCAACGAGGTACGCGCCTGCGACGACAAGCGCGTTATCGACCCGGCCCTTAAGGAGAGCGCGCTGCTGACCGGCGTGTTCAACCGTCTGGCCCGCAGCTGCTTCTACGGCGTCGCCGTCAAGGAAGGCGACGAGAGCCCCTACCGCAACGGCTGCATCCCCGCCGGTGCCGCTTCTGACACCGTGGTCGAAGCCGCCGAGCAGGCAGCTCTCGCCTTTGAGCAGGCTATGTACAAGTTCGAGACGCACCGCGCGCTTGCCGTGTGCGACGACTACCTGCGCGCCGCCAACAAGCGCTGGAGCGACGCTTCCAAGGCCGCCAACAAGCTCGAGGGTAACGAGGCAAACGCCGCAATGACGCAGGCGCTCGTCGACGCCTTTACCGAGCTGCGCGTGGTGACCGTGCTCATGCACGGCATCGTCCCTGCCGGCTGCGAGCTCATCTGCGAGTACTTCGACATCGACCCGGTCGCCTTCTTTAGCTGGGATAACATCTTCGCCTCCACGGATGAGTTTGTGGAGAGCTTGGGCGAGAAGCCCGGCGAGCACCGCGTAAAGCCGCTGCCCCAGCGCTTCGACTTCTTTAGCAAGCACGAGAGCCAGTACTAAACACTCGACATGTAATGGAATGGGAAGGAAAGACGGATGTCCAAGCCGCGTCGTCGTAAGCAGAAAAAGCAGGTCAAGGCCGAGCTCAAGCTCAGGCAGTTTGCCGCCACCGAGCTTTCCGACCAGCTTGCCGCCCTTCCTTGCGCCGCCGACCTGCCGCGCTTTATGGTCGACACGGTCGCCGGCGCCTATGCGCCCGCCGATGCCGAGCTCATGATCGAGGGCTTCGGCGCCGCGGCCACACGCCCGGTCACGCTGCGCGCCAACACGCTCAAGGCAACCGCCGAGGACATCGCTGCGGCGCTCGATGCCGCCGGCATCGCCCACAACGCTGTCGCCTGGTACCCGGACGCCTTTATCCTGCCCGAGGCCCAGGTTTCCGATCTGTGGGATCTCGACATCTACCGCGACGGCAAAATCTACCTGCAGAGCCTGTCGTCCATGATGCCGCCGCTGGTCCTGGGCGCACAGGCAGGCGAGGACATCCTGGACATGTGCGCAGCCCCCGGTGGCAAGACGACGCAGATCGCCGCCCTCACGCAGGGGCAGGCGCACCTTACCGCCTGCGAGATGAGCATTCCCCGCGCCGAGAAGCTCGAAGCCAACCTCCACCGCCAAGGCGCAAAAAACGTGCCCGTCATGCGCATCGACGCACGCGAGCTCGACGAGTTCTTCCGCTTTGACCGCATCCTGCTCGACGCCCCCTGCACCGGCACGGGCACCGTCATCAGCGGCAACGAGAAAAGCCTGCGCGGCCTGACCGAGCAGCTGCTGAGCAAGTGTGCCCGCTCGCAGCGAGCACTTCTGGACCGCGCCATGGGAGCCCTTAAACCGGGCGGCACGCTCGTCTATTCGACTTGTTCGATCTTGCCGCAGGAAAACGAGGACGCCCTGCAAGAGGCCCTCGACAAGCACATGGATTGCGAGCTTATCCCCCTCGACGGCACGCCGAGCGAAAGTGAAACGCGCCGTGCTCAGGAAGTTGGCGAAGAGCCACGCATCGAGTGCAACGCCCTCACCGAGGCCATCGCCGCCAGCCACGTCTCGTCCGTCGCCAACGGTATGCCCGGCACGCTGACCATTCCGCCTAGCCGCGACTTTGAGGGCTTCTACATTGCCCTGATCCGAAAACGCAGCTAGCGCACGGATCCAAAACTCAACAAGCTATCTCTGTGCGCGTTTGCCCTGCTGGTCGCGATGCTGTTTAAGCATCGTGCGCTCCTTGCGTTCGGCCCTTTTGCCCTTAATGGCCGTGACCACAAAGTAGATGACCGCGGCGGCTACGATTGCGCCCACGCATAGGCCAATCGAGCCCAACATTGCCGAAAATTCCATACCGCGTCACCTCTCTTTTAAACGGGACTTTCAAGATAGCACCCCGATCACCGCCACCACAGCTCCTTCACGTTCGCCGCCCTTCGGTCTAACGGAGGACGCGGCGGGGAAAAATCAACTCGTCAAACGGTTTAGCATTCGCAATTCCGGCTGCATCGCGCCGGCCGTCATCACATAGAATCGAGCTTCCATGGATACCCTCAACGATCTAAATGAGCGCGTCGACGCCTTCGTCGGCACCAGCTCTTTCGACACGCCTGCCGCGGCAAACGACCAAGCCCCCATCGATGTGCCCGCCGAGGTTCACGAGGACATTGTCGCCTCGGTCGATTTCTCCGAGGTCGAGCTCGCAGACGAGTTCACCGAACCCCAGGTAGCTGTGACCCCCAACGGACTGCTTCCCATGGAGCCGCTGCCCATCGACGGGCGCCTGCGCAAGGCGGCCCTTCGCATGCCTGACGAGATTGAGGAGGCCAGCGGCTTCACGCTCTTCGGCCGTCGTATCAAATCGCTCATCTACACCACCGACGTCGCGGTCATCCGCAACTCCAACGCCGATGCCGTCTTTGCCGTTTACCCCTTCACGCCGCAGCCCGCCATTACGCAGGCGCTGCTGACCGTCGCCGAGTGCCCGGTCTTCGTAGGCGTGGGCGGTGGCACCACCACCGGCAAGCGCTCCGTTCAGATGGCAGCCGTCTCCGAGATGCAGGGCGCGGCGGGCTGCGTGGTCAACTCCCCCGCCACCGCCGAGATGGTCGAGCACATCACCAACATCGCCGACATCCCCGTCATCGCCACGGTCGTACGTTGCGACGACGATGCTCACGCAAAGGTGCGCGCCGGCGCCAAGATTCTTAACATCGCCGCTGGCAAAAACACGCCGCAGGTCCTGCGTGAACTGCGCGAGCACTATCCCAACCTGCCGCTCATCGCGCCGGGCGGCAAGACGCCCGAGAGCATCCGCGAGACCATCGCTGCCGGCGCCAACGCCATCATCTGGACGCCGCCTTCGGCACAGCAGCTACAGACCGACATGATGCAGCGTTATCGCAAGATGAAGGAAGACGCCACACCTGTCATCTCGCACGACGATGTGCCCATTATCGACCAGGTCTCCGCCGCCGAGGTCAGCCAGGTCGAGAACATGAATCCCGACGTGCCGATTCCCGACGAGGTCATCGAGCGCGTCGCTTCGATCCACGAGCGCGTCGAGGAGCGTCGCGCCAACCGCGGGCTCAAGCCCTCACTGCACGGCTTTTTCTTCCGAGGAAAGAAACGCTAACCCCAACAGCAAGGCCCGCCCCACAAACGTGAGGCGGGCCGTTTTCGTTTGAGCAATCATGCAGCGATGTGATGGGGCAAATTAATCCACGCGCTTGTCGCCCATAAAGAAGAGCGCCACCGTACCAGGTCCGGTATGCGAGCCAATCAGAGTACCGATGTTATTGATCTCAATCTTGCCTTTAAGCTGCGGAACCTGTTCCTCAATCAGCGCCGCAACTGCCTCGGCATCCTCGCGGCACGCCGAGTGCGACATGATGCACTTACCCGAATAATCCGCACCGTCCTGCACGTGTGCCATCATGGTCTTAGCCATCTCGGAAATCGCGCGCTTCTTAGTGCGAATCTTCTCACGTGGCGACAGCTTACCTTCGCAATCGACCGTCATAAGTGGGCAAATCTTAAGCGCCGTGCCGATGATCGCGCTCGCAGCCGAAATGCGACCGCCGCGCAGGTAGCTCGACAGATCGGTCGAGAAGAACCAGTGGTGCAGGTTGAGCTTATGCTCCTCGATCCAAGCGGCCGTCTCGTCGAGTGAAGCCCCGCTATCGCGCACGTCGGCGGCACATTCCGCCAGCAGGCCAAAGCCCGAAGACGCTGCCAGCGAATCGATGACGCGCACCTTGCCGCCCTGGGGATAGCGATCCGCGAGCATCTGCGCCGCAACGCAGGCCGATCCATACGTGCCCGAAATACCCGACGACAACGTCAGGTGCAGCACGTCTTTGCCCTCGGCAACAAGCGGCTCCCAAAACTCTTCGTACTCACCCACGCTCACCTGAGACGTCTTGGGCATGGCGCCCGCGGATATCTGGGCAAAAAACTCGTCCGGCGTAATCGACTGATACAGATCGTCCGTATAGACAACATCGTCGATCTCGTAATGAAAACACACGACGGGGATATTGCGCGATTCAAAGAACTCACGGGTTCGATCGGCGGCAGATTCACAGGTCAGGACAAAATCACTCATATGAGGCTCCTTAAGTATTGCTGCGCAAATTATCGCACAGCAAGCCTAAATACGATACAAATGTCCGCTATTTACCAATGCGAACCATTTGCATCCAATATCTTTATCATGAACATCCCCATCCCCCGCCATGGGCCAACGTGGGCAAAATCACCCGCTTCGTCTCCACTCAACCGCCATATCTACCTCCACTAAATCGATTTAGCAAACCGTTCGGCTAACAATTCGGCCGCCCATCCCCAATCGAAACAAAAGCGGCGCATACTGATAAACGTTTGACACTGTTTATCAGTTTTACCAGCCCTATCGGAAGGTGTTTCATGGTCGCATTCGATCGCAATCCGCAAGACTTCAAGTATCTGCGCCTGCTGTCGAGACAGTTCCCCACCGAACAATCCGCATTTACCGAAATTATCAACCTCTCGGCCATCCTCAACCTACCCAAAGGCACCGAGCATTTTATGAGCGACGTGCATGGCGAGTACGAAGCCTTTATGCACATCCTCAACAACTGCTCGGGCGTCGTGCGCGAACATGTCGACGAGATTTTTGGCGACACGCTTTCCTTTGACGAAAAGGGCGAGCTGTGCACGCTCATCTACTACCCGCGCGAGAAGATCGACCTGGTCCGCAGCCGGCGCGAAGACTCGCCCACCTGGTACAGGACGATGCTTGACCAGCTCATCATGGTCGCCCGCTCGCTTTCGAGCCGCTATACGCGCTCCAAGGTGCGTAAGGCCATCCCACGCGATTACGCCTACATCATCGACGAGCTGCTGCACACGCATCCGGACGAGAACAACTATCGCGTGCGTTATCACGAGCGCATCGTGGAGTCCATTCTGGAGACCGCCAGCGCCGACGACTTTATCGAGTCGCTCGCCTCGCTCATCAAGCGCCTGGCCGTCGACCACCTGCACCTGGTGGGCGACATCTTCGACCGCGGCGGCGGCGCTGCCAAGATTATGGACCGCCTGCTCACCTACCATTCACTCGACATCCAGTGGGGCAACCACGACCTGCTGTGGATGGGCGCTGCGGCCGGTGAGCCCGCCTGCATCGCAACGGTGCTGCGCAACAACCTACGCTACGACAACTACGAGATCCTGGAGAACGACTACGGCATCTCGCTGCGTGAGCTTGTCGCCTTTGCCGATGCCACCTACACCGCCGGTGAGTCCATCACCCCACTGATCAAGGCCATCAACGTCCTGCTCTTTAAGCTCGAGGGCCAGATTATCCAGCGCCATCCCGAGTTCGACATGACCGACCGTCTGTTACTCGACAAGATCGATCACGGCACCGGCACGGTCACGCTCGCCGACGGCAGCGTGTGGCCGCTCACGACCAACGACTTCCCCACCGTCGACCCGGCGGACCCCTATACGCTCACGTCTCAGGAGCAGCACATCATCGACAAGCTCGTGTCCGAGTTTGTCACCGCCGATCACCTGCATCGCCATATCGATTTCCTCTATTCCCACGGCTCGATGTACAAGGTCGCCAACGGCAACCTGCTGTTCCACGGCTGCGTGCCGCTCAACGAAGACGGCACCTTTAGCAGCATGAACTGCCTGGGCACCTGGCACGCTGGCCGCGATTATCTCGATTTTTGCGACCACATCGCCCGCCGCGCCTGGCGCGTGGGCGACCGCGACGCTCTCGACTGGATGTGGTACCTGTGGATTGGCTTTAACTCACCCGCCAGCGGACGCCTGGTGCGTACCTTTGAGCGCGCCTATATCGCCGACAAGAGCACCTGGGTCGAGCCGATGGACCCGTACTTTACGCTTACCAAGTCGCCCTCGGTCTGCGACGACATCATGCGCGAGTTTGGCGTCGCGCCCATGGCATGCTCACCGACCGGTCACATCATCAACGGCCACACGCCCGTTAAAACCACCAAGGGCGAGCAGCCCATCCGCGCCGAGGGCAAGCTGCTGGTCATCGATGGCGGATTCTGCCGCGCTTACCATCCCAAGACGGGCATCGCCGGCTACACGCTTATCTCGAGCTCGCGAGGATGCCGCCTCAAGTCGCACCAGGCCTTTACCACCGTTGCCGAGGCACTCACGCGCAACGTGGACATCGAAAGCGAGACCAACCGCTTTGACGAGGCCGACCACCGCCGCATGGTGAGCGACACCGATACCGGCGCCAAGATCCGCAGCCAGATCCAGGATCTGCGCCAGCTGCTCGATGCATATAGAAACGGTGCTATCGAGGAGCGCGTCTAGCCCCACCCGCGGGGATTGGCTAAACTTGCTGAGTTTGTCATCCCCGCGGCGCCCCGGCGCCACCATAAGGCAGGTACCATGCAAAAGCTCCTTGCGCAGATCATGAAGTTTGGCGTCGTCGGCGTCATTGCCACGGTCATCGACTTTGGCATTATGAATCTGCTCCACTACGGTCTGGGCCTTAACATCCTAATCGCCAACACCAGCGGCTTTATCATCTCACTCATCTTTAACTACCTCGCAAGCATGAAATACGTGTTTGCGCACAAGGAAGGCATAAGCCGCCGCCGCGAGTTCATTATCTTTGTCGTGCTGTCCGTGATCGGCCTGGCACTCAACGACGGTATCGTGTTGACACTCAACGCCGGCCTGGGACTCGAGGCCAATATCGCCAAGATCTGCGCCACCGCGCTTGTCATGGTCTACAACTTTGTGACCCGAAAGATCTTCCTGGAAGGCGACGAGACCAAGTAACTCGCAACCTTACAGCTTTACAATGCCCACGGATGACGCGCGTCGAGCGCCGTGTTGTTCGCGGGCATTGCTCGTTTACGGGCAAGTTTTCAACGTTTGCGGATTAGCTCTTGAAAATTTGGCGAGTTCGTATAGTTCTTGGCAAGGACCTTACGTTTCCCTTGCAAAAGCTCTAAAGTATCCTCTGCTCGATTCATCAACGCATTGGATGTGATTACGTGCGCAAGGCACTGGCACAACCTCATACCAAGCAGTTCCTCAAGTTCGCTGTCGTGGGTCTTGTCTCCTTTGGCATCGACTGGGGTATGCTCATTGCGCTCGTCGAGCTGTTTCACCTCGACTTCTTGATGAGCACCACGGTTTCGTTCATCACGTCCGTCGTGGTCAACTACTGGCTCAGCATGAAGTACGTGTTCGACCACCGCGAGGGCATGAGCCGCAAGCGCGAGTTCACGATCTTCACCATCCTGTCGGTGATCGGCCTGGGCCTCAACGACCTGTACATGTTTGTGGGCGTCACGTTTTTGAGCATCGGCTACCAGGCCATGAAGGCCATCGCCACGTTCCTCGTCACCTGGTACAACTACTTCAGCCGCCGCTTCTTCCTCGAGGGCGCACGGTCGTAGTCGATTCACTATTTGCTTGAATGTAAAACCGGTTGGAATTCCCGTTCCAACCGGTTTTTTTGTTTGCCGAGAGACCCGGCGACCCAGTCCCATTCGCATGAAAAACGGGCGGCCCGGATGTTTGTCCGAACCGCCCGTCTGGCGCACTATGTCGAGGTCCCTAGCCTGTAACGTAATACCAGACCACGTTGTCGCCATTGGAGAGAACGTAGTTACTGCAGGCCGTCATGGGCGTTGTGCCGTTGACGGAGTACATCCAGCCGCTCGTGCCACCGTGCTGTTTCTCGGCCAAACCACCAATCGCGGAGACATACGTGCCGTACGACGAGCCATGTGCGTTAACGGAAAGGCCCAGCGCGCACAGGGCATCATAGACGGTAGCGCCTTCGTTAAAGGTAAAGGTGCCACCAGAAGACACAGGATTGCCCACAGCGCTCGATGTGACCGAAACCGTCACTGTTACGTAGCTGGACTCCTGCGAGCCGCTCTGGCCGCCCGAGGAGGCGTTTCCACCATTAGAGGATGAGGCTCCATCAGACGACTGGCCACCGCCAGACGCATTGGAAGTATCACCGGCTCCCGTATTTTGGGCAGCGGATTTATCGCCAGACTTCTTGCCGTCCTGGTCCTCGGACTTCTTGTTATCCGAGTTCTTGTCCGATTCCTTGTTTGAAGACTCGGAATCGTCCTTGGACTTGGACTCATCAGAATGCTTGGACTCATCTTTTGCGTCATTCGATGACTTGGAATCCTTGGAACTGGCCTCGCCCGAAGTCGTAGTCGAGCCAGACACCTTGGTGTCCTTGGTGACGACGCTCTCCCCCGTCACGGTCTGAATGATCCAGTCGATGGACCAGGCACCGCTCTCGGAAGGATGGACGAAACCCAGCGAGACGACGATCAGAATGGTGCACGCGGCAGTCAGGACGCCGAGGAACGTCTTGCGACGAAGGGCGGACGCCGCCGAAGCGGCGCCCTGTTGCTTTGCATCGTCAAGCTGGATAAACGAGGAATCTGGTTGCTTGGGGTCAGCGTCCTTGGATTTATTGGACACAGCCCTCACCTACCGACGTTTGGTGAACACGAACACGCCGACGATGGCGAGACCGATGACGCCGGCGGCAACGCCAACAATGGCGAGCGGGTTGGTGCCAGCCTCCTGCTCGGAGGCACTAGAGGACTTCTTAGCAGTGGTCGTGGAAGCAGCACCCGTATCGGACTTGGAATCGGACTTCTTGTCGGACTTGCTGTCCTTCTTGTCAGACTTCTTCTCGTCCTTCTTATCGGACCTATCGGTGTCCTTCTTGTCGGACTTGTTGTCCTTGGTCTCGGTCTTGGTCGACACCGTCGTCTTGGTCGTCGGCTTATGACCCGGGGCGATAGCGCCGCCGGCCTGCTGGCCCTTAGAGCCGGAGCCGGAACCCGTGCCAGTGCCAGCGCCAGCGCCGGAACCGTTGCCAGCGCCACCGTTGCCACCATTAGTGCCAGAACCGCCATTGCCGCCAGGGTTAACGGCATTCTTGGTCCACTTGGCATACAGTGTCAGATCGGCCGTCACTGGCGTACTGAAGTCATACGCCTGCGTGCAAGCCTCATCGGTATACCAACCACCGAAAGTGTAGCCATCGCGCGTCGGATCGGCCGGCTTGACCAGCTTGCCGTCGGCCGTAGCAACAAACTTAGTGTCGCAAGCAGACCCGCCGTTGGAATTAAAGGCAACCGTCCAAGACTCAACAGCCCCCAGCTTGAACAGAGTACCCGAATCATTGATGTAGTACAGGTTGCCAGAAGCATCGGCAATGACCGGAGAGTCACAGTACTGGTAATGGCCGGCCGCATCATAGATCTGCGTCGCCTCTGCATCGCCGAGAGTATAGCGATACACGCCACCACCAGCAGAGTAGTTGACGTAATCCTTGCTATCCGCGCTGTTCACGGTGAAGTACACATAGGTCTTGCCGCCCTGAACACTCACCAGCGGAGTAGCAGCAATACCGTTGAGGCCAGCCGGCAGCGCCTTGCCGTCGGCAGCAGCGACCATCGTGGTCTTGTCCGTCTTCAGGTTATAGAGAACCAGAGCAGAGCCCGTAGCCGTCTGTCCGCCGACAATCAGATTGTCACCAGACACCGCAGGGGCGCTCAGATTATTCGTAAGGCCCAGATCAACCGTCTTCTGTTCACTCAGCACGCCCTTTGCCGAAAGCAAAATCACATGGAGCTTTCCGTCGTGCGTCATCTGATAGAAGGTCGAACCATTGGACGGATCGGCAATGCAATCGGCATTTGCGACAGCGCCGAGCTTCATGGCCGAAACGACATCGCCCGTCGTCTTATCAATGCACTTAAGCGTGCCCGCGCTCGTAGGAACAATGGTGTACTTATCCGTCAGCGCAGCGCCAGTCCAATAATAGCCCTCGGAAGGGTCAATGTTCTGCCAAGAGACTTCGCCCGTGGCAATCTTGATACGCTTCAGGGAGCCGTTGCCGTAGGTCGCGTTGTAATTCTCGTCATACGAAATATCGACCGAGCCTACATAGACGTACTCGCCGTCCGAAACGACGGTGCAGGAGCTCTGCGTCAAGTCCGTCAAACCAGGCGTCAGCCACTTGCAGATCAGCTTGTCTGCAGTAATCGCCTGGACCGCACCGCCGTTGAGCGGAACGATGATAAGGCCATTGGTATAGATCGGACGAGAGGTATAGCTCACCTTGGAGGCAAGCGGCGCAGAGGCAACCTTTTTGCCCGTGGACGAATCGATCTTAATGAGCTCGTTCTCGGTCGCGATGTACACAAAACCGTTAGCAATGACAGGCTCGCTGCAGTTGGCATACTGCTGACCAGACTCGGCCTTCCAATCGAAGGCCCACTTAAGACCGGCGGCCTGCGCAGGCGTCTTGGCGTCCGTAACGGACGTACCGTTGCCGCTGTTGCCGTAGCCGGCCCACTCGGCATCCCAATCAGGAGTCGTCGCACTCGGGTCCACGACAATCTTGTCGGGATCGGGCATGGGCGAATCGTCGGTGGTATAGGCAAGCGTAACCTTATCGCCGCTCTTGAGCGTAATCTGGTTGGCGCAGAGTAAGGAGGGCTCTCCATTGATATACAGGTGCCAAGATTTATTGGTCGCAGCATCCCAGGCATACGGCTTGTGATCGAACGGCGAGTTGATGGAATTGAGGAACCAGTACTCACCACTCTGGGAGCCGTTGTACGTAACGCCCTTGGCCTTCAGGACCGTCTCAATAAGGTTCTGGGCAGTAGAGCCTTCGGGCAAAGAAACACTGCTTGCCGAGCCCCAGCAAGTATTGTTGCCGTTGACATCGGGGCCGACAACATCGACAGACCCAAGAACCTGACCGGGGAGGGCATCGGCGTCAGCACCATACATAAAGGTGACGGCGTCGCCCTCTTGGAGCTCGTAGTTGCCGGCACCGACCGTGGCGGACTTGCCATTTACATAGAATTGCCAATAACTGCGGGTCGCAGGATCATACTTATAGGTCTTACCGTCAAGCGGCGAAGTAATGCCGTTGAGGAACCAGCCCCAAGACGATTCGCCAGCATCGAGAGTAAGGCCGGTCTGCTCAAGGAGATCCTTGGCAGTAGAACCCGCCTTGAGACTCGTCTGGCCCGTCGAAGCCCAAACCTGCTGCTTGCCGTCCTTGTCCTTACCGAGGACCTGAACGGAAGCATGGACGGAATCGGACGGCAACTGGTCGCCCCAGCCACCGTAGAACCACGTAACGGTATCGCCAGCATGAATGGTGACATTGTCTGCCGTGTAGTCGCTCGACTTGCCGTTGATGAACAGCTGCCAATAGGTCGAATAATCGAGCGGCTTACCCAGCTCAACGCCGTTGTACTTAAGGCTCAGAATGAAGGAGCCCGCAACAACGGCATCGATGTCATTCGCCTCGAGCGCGACCTTCGTAAGGTCAAGTGCGTTCGAGCCGGACGTCACCACATACTGCGCGTTATCGACCCAAGTCTGAGTCTTGCCCTGGGCATCGCGACCAATGACGGTCACATTTGCGGCAACCTGGTCCTTAACGACAGGGGACGAGCTACCAGCCGTATAGGCAAACTCAATCTTCTGCCCCTGGGTGAGCTTGACGCCGCTCGCGCCAACCGAGGAAGACGCGCCGTCAACAAACAGCTGCCAGTAGGCATAAGTCGCCGGATCGAAGGCAAGCGTGCGGCCATCGCTCGGGGACGTGATGCTTTCGAGGTAAAAACCGTATGCCGTGTTCGGATCGTATTTCGCCTTGAAGCCCACCTTCTGCTGCAGCTTAACGAAGGCGTCCGCAGCCGTCGCGCCCTCGTCGAGCTTGAGTTGCGTAGGTGCCACCCAGGTCTGAGCCTTGCCGTCGGCATCGATGCCGATAATCGAGAACGAGACCTCGACTTGCTTCTTGGCGACATCGCCGGTTTCTGTCGGGTTCTCTGTCTGGACGGCAGTCGCGGCGGCAGATCCTGCTTGGCCAGCGGCTACCGTCGAAGACTGCTCACTCGCGGCAGGGTTCTCCCCCGTCGCCGAGCCTTCGTCGCCAGCTGCCGCCCCTGTTGTGGCGGCACTAGCTGCGGGCGCGCTCCCAGAATCTGAAACCTCGGCGCCGCTCTGCTCGGCGGCACCGCCCGCAAGCGCTGCGTCCTCACTCGGCGTCGCAGCCTGAGCCACAGCCTCGGCAATGCCCTCGGCGCCCTCGGCCCACAGCTGAGCCGGCGTGGTGCCAAAGGCCATCGCGAAGGCCAGGAATGCCACCAGGCCGCGCTTGGCTACGCCGCGCGCAATTGCGCCTCGGCGATGCGAGACGCGCTGGCGCTCGTCCACAAACATATCCATTTGTCCCCCATTGTCTGTACTTGGAGCGTTGCCTTGAGGCTGCCCCACGTCATCGCGCATGTTGCGCTCGAGTTCCCCCATCGGGGTCCTCCTTCCCTCCAGAGCCCTATGCACACCGGCGGCATACGCCGCAGCCGCACGCAAGATGGGAGGCGATCCGACTTAACCTTAACGACTCGGGCGCGCCGTCCGATCTGCGACGCGAACATCCCGAGCCAAGAGGAATTACGGTTACTGGTACAGCCGGGGACTTGCACCCCGATTCTCCCAAACGCGCAGGAAAACCGCGCATTCGTGCGTCTCCGCACCACCATCTAGGCCATCGATTATTACCGTCAAAATGGTATCACGCAAAAGGGCCTCGCACGCAGGCGAAGCCCAAGGTAAAAGCTATTGTTTGCGATAGGAAAATGCGGTGACGGTCGCAGCCTCTAGTGCTTGCCGCCGTGGCTGTTGAGCCAGATATTGCGGCCCAGCATAAGCGCCAGCACCAGCGCGCTCACGTAGCCAAAGAAGCCGATGACCGGAATGCCGAGGACAACCGGCTCGATGCGCGCGTAGTACACCACCGACGAACCGATAAACAGACCGGCGATCACGATAGCCATCGACATGCGGTCGATAATTCCGCCCAGCTGTCGCAGCGCCTTATCGCTGCTCATGATCTGCGTGTTCACCTTAAGCTGGCCGCGCGTGAGCATACGCGAAGCCAAGCCCAAATACTCGGCCGCCTCGAGCGAGCCTTTTGCCGCGCGATAGCTGCTCGCGGCCAGATCGCGTCCCATATCACGCATGCGGGCATAGGTGCTCTTCTCGTTTTTGATGTGCGTCTGGATGATCTGGATCATGTTGACGTTGGGCATGTACTCGGTCAACAGGCCCTCGAGCGTCACCATGCCGCGGGCGAACATCGTCACCACGCTCGGCAGCTCAACGTCATTTTTGCGCGCCAGATTGAGCAGCGAGGTCAAAAACTCGCCGATATCCAGGTCTTTAAGGTCGAGCCCGGCAAAGTCGGCAACGATAAAGTCCAAATCGGACAAAAAGGCCGAATGATCGAGCTCAGCCGAGTCGCCACGCGTCACGGCGAAGCGCATGAGCGAATCCTTGAGCTTGGGCACGTCACCCTCGGCCACGGCGAAAATCATGTCCTTTACGATACCGCGATCGTGGCTCGACATGCGTCCGACCATGCCCAGGTCAATAAAGTAGACGATGCCATCCTTGAGGATGATGTTTCCCGCATGCGGGTCGGCATGGAAAAAGCCATCGTCGAGCACCTGCGTCGAGTAGTCCTCGACGATTGCGGCACCGATCTTTTCCAAGTCATAGCCCTCGGCCACCAAGCGTTCAGGATCGGCGATCGAAATGCCGTCGACGTAGTCCATAACCACCACGTGCTCGGTGCACAGGTCCAGATAGGATTTAGGGCACGTCACGCCATGAACGCTCTTATGGAACTCGTAGAAGTCGTTGAGGTTTTTGGCCTCGGCCAAAAAGTTGGTCTCCTCGCGAAACGAGGTCCACAACTCCTCGACTACACCGTGCAGGTCAACGAATTGATCGGTGTTGACGAACTTGGAAACGATACGCACCACCGAGCGGATGATATCGATGTCCTGTGCCATAACCTGCTGCGCACCGGGGCGCTGCACCTTGACGGCCACGTCCTCGCCCGTCACCAGACGTGCGCGGTGCACCTGCGCAAGCGATGCGCTACCAAGCGGATTGGGGTCGATCGCATCGAACATCTCCCCCAGGCGCAGGCCGTATTCTTCTTCCAGACAACTGAGTACGACCTCGTACGGCACCGGCTCCACGTCGGAGCGCAGACGACGCAGCTCGTCGCAAAAGCGTTGCGGCAGAATCTCGGACCGGTTGGCCAGAATCTGCCCCATCTTGACGAACATGGGGCCGAGTTCCTCGAGCAGGCGGCGCAAACGAACCGGCGTGAGGTTATCCCACACGCGGTACTTTTTGACCAGGCGAACAATCTGTCCGATGCGCTCGCGGCGACCCGCCGGCGTGAGCTGGTATTCCTCGTCCGGCGCCATCGCGTCGGGCTCCTCGGGGACCATATCGACAGCGCGCGGCTTCTTGCGAGCGCCCGAGACGACGGCATCGACCTCATCGACAACCGCCGCCTCGTCACCCAAGGGATCTAGATTGTTGTAATCGGTGGTGGAATCTGCCATCTGCGCTGCTACTCGGCCTCTTCGGTATCCTTCGCATCGTCGGGCTCAACGGACTCGACGGGCACCGAGGTCACGTTGTCCTCGACCGAATCGACGATGTCGCGCACATGGGCCAGGAAGGCCGTGCGCTCGGGGGCGGTCATGACGCGGACGCGGGCCAGGATGAGCTCGTCGAGCACGCGCTGGGCCGCGGTCTCGCCCTGCATGCCCAAGCGCTCGGTCAGATCGGAGATGGTGCCACCGGCCTGCTCGAACATGTCGGACACGCTGCGGGCGATATCGGGGGTGGCGGTGTCCTTGCGGACCTGCTCGCCTTTGGTGTTAAGGTCGTCGAGGACCTTCTTGCCGCCTTCGACAGCAACGGCGGCAGCGCCAAAGCCCACGTTGATGGCGCCGTTAACAAGCTGATCGAGTTTCATAACCATGGTTGTCTCCAATCACAAACAACTGCATTGGCGTTCTTGTACCCAAGATTGAGTGAAAGCGACAAAGCGTTTAAGCGCTATTCGATCGACGGGAAATCCCTATCTCACGTTGTCGTTCATCGCGAAAGAGTTCTTCATGGCGCAGCTCGTGGTGTAGAGCACCTTGCCCAACAGGGCATCGGTCTCCACGCGCGCGAGCTCGGCAAACTCCTCGTTGGCGCGTGCAAGCTCGGCAGGCACCTCGGCCTCGGGCAGCGCGGCTACGGCAGCGTCGACGTCATGGATCTGCTTGTGGCCCATGCCACCGACCTTCTCCTGGTAGTCCTCCACAGCGCGGCCGCACTCATGGAAGCGGACGTCGGCCAGCGCTCCGATCAGGCGGTTGGCCCAGTAGAAGTTTTCGGACGTCACGCGAGCCTGCGTATCGGCATAGTACTCGGGCATGGTCTCGACGTTGGCGTACAGCGGAACCAGCGCGTTAAACGAGTTGGAACCAAAGGCCATCCACTGCACGGCGCGGTAGGCCGGCTGCGCATAGGGGCGCAGCTGCAGCACGGCGAGCTGGCTGTTACGGTTGATGCCGATGGGGCGATAGGCACCGCGCGTGGCGGGCGTGCCCTTGCTGCCGTAGCAGTCGTACTCCGTGCCCTGGTAGTGGCTCGAAAGCACGTACTTGATGTCCTCGATGGTCACCTTGCGCTCGGGCACGCGGCTCCAGGGGATATCGTCGCTCTCGGGCGTGTAGTCGGCCTCGGAACCGTCCCACACATCGCTGGGGTTGAGGCAGCGCTGCATGTACCAGGCGCGCGGCGTGTTGTAGACATGGTCGCTGTCGCTGTGCGAGCCAAAGGCCTCGCGCGGGTTAAAGATCGCAGCCGGGCCGTCGCCATCGACGCCCAGCGTCAGGTCCAGATGCCACTCGGCCATCCAGGCACGCAGGTCGGCGGAGCACATGTGGTCGGCCTGGGCGCCCTCGGCGTCATCCAGGTCAAAGCTGTCGATACCCAGCTGGTTGGGCATGGTCACATAGGCGTCATCGGGCACGCGCTTGGCGATCCAGTGGTGGCCGCCGATGGTCTCGAGCCACCAGATCTCGTCCACGTCGCTAAAGGCGATGCCGTTGTTCTCGTAGGTGCCATAACGCTCGAGCAGGTCACCCAGAATGCGTACGCCGTCGCGGGCGGATTTGGCATATGGCAGCACCAGGGTCACCATGTCCTCCTCGCCCAGACCGCCGGGCTGCGCCGGAACATAGCCGTCCTCGTCCTCGTTGCCCTTGGCGGGCACGTAGTCGACGAGCGGGTCGGCGCCGCGAACGCGCTCGTTGGTGGTGAGCGTCTCGGTTGCGGACATGCCCACATTGAGCTCGTTGAAACCGGCCTCGGCCCAAATGCCATGGCCCGGGACAACGTCGGGGACGCTTGTGTAACGCATGGGATTGTCGGGCAGCTCAACGGTCAGGTGGCTCAGGAAGCTCGTGTAGACACGCGGCTGCTCGTCGGGATGTACTACGCGCATGCGCTTGGGCTCAAATACTCCATTGGACGAGTCCTCATTGCGGGCAACCAGCGTCGAGCCGTCGTAACTCGCGTTCTTACCAACCAAAATCGTTGTGCACGGCATGCGCATCCTCCTTGAGCGAAGAAATCAAACGGCAACAGTGTATCGCTTCGGCACAAAAAGGGCGAAACCGCGACCTCGGCAACCTCTGTGGTCAAAAACGCCTATTTCGATGCGCGCTCCGCCGCCTCAATCACGTGCTTGGCGAGAATCGCGGTGGTCACAGCCCCCACGCCGCCCGGCACGGGAGTAATGGCACCAACAACCGGCTCTGCAGCATCAAAATCAACGTCCCCGACCAGCTTGCCAGCGGCCTCGTCCCAATTAATGCCAACATCGATAATCGTCTGGCCATCGCGAACCGCATCCGCGCCAATCGTGCGCGCGCGTCCAACGGCCGCAACCATAATATCAGCCGCACGGCACTCGGCAGTCAAGTCACGCGTATGCGTATGGCACGTCGTTACCGTGGCATTGCGAGCCGTAAGCATGGCGGCAACGGGACGGCCAATCACCAGCGATCGACCGACGACCGCGACCTTGGCCCCATCCAGCTCAACGTCGTAATGGTCCAGCAACGCCAACACAGCCTCGGCCGTGCAGGGAGCAAAGCCCTCGCCTCGCCCCGAAAGCGTGGTAAGCAGCGAGGCCGGCGTCATGGAGTCAACATCCTTGGCGGGATCGAGTGCCGCGGCAACCGCATCCTCGTCAAGCCCAGCGGGCAACGGACGAAACATCAGGCAGCCATGAACAGCGGGGTCGGCATTGATGTCCTCGATGGCGGCCAACAACTCGTCCTGCAAAACATCGGCGGGAAGCAAAATGCGGCGAGCCTCAATGCCAACCTTTTCGCAGCGCTTGAGGGCGCCGCGCTCGTAGGACAGGTCGTCCTCGCGCTCGCCCACACGCACGATGGCCAGCGTCGGAACAACGCCGCGCTCGCGCAGGGCTGCGCAGCGAGCAGCATGTTCCACGGTCAAAGCGCGAGCAACGGGAGCACCCTTCAGCAGTTCAGCCATGGCTATCCCCTCTTCCTTGCAGCGTCGGAGGCGCGGCGCGCCAGCGCATCGGCGCGCGGCAACCATGTGTCGAGCAACTCATCACACGCCGTCTCGAGCTCCTCAGCACGAGCGCGATCCTTCATAGACGTGGTGTTCGCAAAGAGCGTCAAACTCGCGCCCTGCATAGCGGCACGGCAGAACACGGCGCCGCACGCCACATCGGACAGCAGCTGACGCGAACCCTTATCGGCCATGTCCTCGAGCAGCGCCAGTGCGCGCCCGCAGGCATCCATAATGCGATACGGCGGCATGGCTGCCACATGCAGCGCATCCTGAATCGCGGTCGCTCGAGCCGGATCGTCACGCGGAATACCGTACGCCGCGGACACCCGCCTGTAGGCACGAACGTCCTCGGAAACCAACTCGACAAGCTCCTGGGCCAGCTCATCAGCCTGGGCAAACGCGCGCGTCAGGTCATCCGCACGATCAGCAAGCGCGGGATTGGTCGCACCGTAGCGGGCAACCATTCCACACAGCGAGGCGCCCAGCGCGCCCACAAAGGCGCTCGCGCTGCCACCGCCGGGAACCGGCTCGCGCGCGGCCAGCGCCTCGGCAAACCCGCGACAGGTCTTGTCCATCATCTCTTGGCTCATACGCATGCACCTTCAAGTCATATAGATCGGTCGGGCGGCAACCGCCGGCCAACCGCATCAAACACGTAATGATGCTAAGTCTAGCCCATAAGCACATAAGCGTCAGCACACCTGGCCATCGCGGATTTCTATGACGAACGATAGGCGTCGGCACCGGCCCTCCCCTCTTTTGCGCCCGCGCATATTGCCACTTAACGGCGCAAATCCGGCACCCAGAATGGGACACATGGCCCACCCTAGCGAGCCGTCCGCGCGTACAGTAAAGGCAGGTAATCCATGGGCGGTTACAGATCGAGGAGGACACGACCATGAAAAAGAAGGCCTTTGCGATTCTCACCCTCTGCATGAGTCTCTTTGCCGCAGTTGCCCTGGTGGGCTGTGGCGGAAGCGGTGGAGCTACCGGCAGCGGTGGCGGTGCGGAAAAGCCAGCCGTGGATATGAGGACCGACTTCATCTGGTTTAAGGTCGAGGTCCCCGAGGGCGTCGAGGTCACCGACGTCGCAGGCGATACCGCCGACAGGGCCCAGTTTAAGTTCACCGAGAGCGAGCACGCCAGCGATCGCTTCATCCCCGTCTTCGATCCTGACAAGAACGCCGACGAGCTGTTCGACTACGAGGCAAAGTGGAATGCCAGCTTTGAGTGGACCGAGAATGACCCCGTCAAGTACAACGGCAAGACTTGGCGCAACGCTTCCTATACACACTCGGGCGGCGTGACGACTGAGTACTTCACCGAAGCAGGCGGCGGCAGCGTCTACGTGCGCATCGACAACGTCGAGGAGCACAAGGATGCCGTCGAAACCATGATGAAGTCTCTGGAATTTGCCGATGATATCGCCAAGGCCAAGACCGAGGCCATGGATGTTAAGCTCGACGATATCGAGATTAAGCGCTAAGCGACTCGCGAGCGCAACGAAAAACACGAGCGCAGCGCCAACAAGCGGCGGTGCCCCAGCGTTTCGTACTAAGGGAGGATCGGCTCGCCGGCCCTCCCTTTCTTATGCCGATAGCCGGCGAACGCGAGGGTGCCGGACGGCAAAACCACCCCCAGCGCGGTAGCAACACAAATAGACAAGCGCCCCAACGCGTCCGCCCGCCGATTAATAGCACCGCGCAGACAATTAAGCCAACACGTTTAGACATCCGGGCAGTATAGTGACCAAAACGAGCGCATAACCGCACCCCGCGAATGGAGGAGTTATGACCGAACACCACGCCATCAGTCGTCGAGCATTTACGCTGGGCCTAGGACTCGCAGCATTGTCGCCATTTGCAAGCCTGCCCGAAACCGCGGCGCTGGGCCTTCCCGTGCGCGCGGCATTTGCAGAAGACACGCCCACACCGGCGGCCACCCTCGACAAGTTCATCATTCGCCTTCGCCCCGCGGGCTATTTTCGCACCGCGAGCGTCAACCAAGACGGCAACGTTCGCGGCAACGTCTGCCACCTGTTTAATGACGGCACGTCCAGCAAACTCATCCTTGAACACGTAGTGACCGATGCAGATAATACAAATTGGTATGCCATCCGCACCTTACTCAATTTCGAAGAGCATAAAAAGACGGGCTACAGCATTTGGTCGGTCGACGGCGACTCGGACAAAGATGGAAAGGTCATCCACGTATGGAGTGGCGAGTATGACGACAAGCCCAGCCGCGCTTTTGCGTTTAAACGCCAGTCAAACGGAACCTATATCATCCGAGACCGCACGGTCGAGAAAGAAACCGAGAAAAAAGACATTAAGTACCTGGCAATAGAATCGGACGGCAAAGACCAGGACAACAATAAGATCTGCCATAAGAGTAAGAGCATTCCGTGGGAGCTCGAACTTATCGGTTACGATATGAAAAAGAACGATGCCACGGTTAGCAGCCTCGACTGGATCACGTACAGCAGCTACGTCGACGGGCCCTGTTGGATGAAATACGTCGACAACAGCAAGTTCCTCGACGAACTGAGCATCCCGGGCACGCACGATTCGGGCACCTGCAGCGTGGACAATGACACCGAGCCCCAATCCTCCCAAGCAAAATGCCAGCAGGATTACATCCCCACGCAGTTGCTCGAAGGCATTCGCTACTTTGATATCCGACTTGGAAAGAACGACGAGAACGGCGACCCCGGCATCGACCACGGAGCTTGTTACCTGCTCAAAAAAGACGGGAACTTTATGCATCTCTCCGATGTCATCGGGTACTTCAATACGTTTTTGAGCGAAAACCCGACAGAAGCGCTCATCATGCTCGTGTCGCGGGGCAATGGCGAGGCTACCAACGAAAGCCTCACGACGGCCTTTGGCAAGGTTTTGGATGAGAACCCCGACCTGTTCTACACATCGAGTCGCATCCCCACGCTGGGCGAGGTGCGCGGAAAGATCGTCCTGCTGCGTCGGTTTGGGCTCGCCGGCAACAGCGTAAGCAGCCACACATGGGGCCTCGACCTCACCCAATGGGACGACAAAATCGCAGCACACACCGACAGCACCTCCATGTGTCTCGTTCGAGACGAGCGGGGCTTTGAAGCCGTGGGGAAAACGGGTGACGAAGAGCCCTATTGCACCAAGGTATACGCCCAGGACCATTACGAATGCACAGGAACCGACAAAATCGGCTGGGTCGATATGGCGCTGCAGGAGACAACCAAGCTCGCCCGCATCATGGTGGACGTCGAGGACAATGACGGGGCCAAGGTAAAGGTCCTGGAGCACAGCTGGTGTATCAACTACACCAGCTGCACGAACTACAAGCAAGGAAGCAATCCTTTTACCGCAGCACGAGTGGTCAACGAGCATCTATACAAGAGCCAGTATATAAACAGCACCGGAAATGAGAGCACAAAGGAGGACTGCCTCAAGCACATTGGCATCATTGCGTCCGACTTTGTTGATGCGGCACTGGCCCGAAGCATCTACCAGCGCAATTACGATGCGAAGCACAAGCAGACCGTTTCGTACTACCTCCCGACCCGTATGCGCATGACATACGGCGACTCGTTGAGCGATGCCTCACTCCGGGATGGAAAGACCGTTGGCGAGGGTCGTTTCCGCCTTGTCGACAGCAGTAACGTACTCAACGTGGCAGCTTCGGGCAACACGTTTGCTATCGAATACGTGGATGTCGACGCCCTGGGCAACGAGACCGTTACGGAACTGCAGGGTTCCGTGCCCATCGATATCGACCCGCGCGCATTGACGCCCCACTTTGAAGGGCTCGAGGGCCTTAAGGCCGGCGAGGACGTGCGCGCAAAGATCGCGGCGCCGCTCGACGGCAAGCTCGAAGGCGATGCCTGCACCGCCCAGCTCGAGTTTATGCACGATGCAAACGGCGCTCCGGGCACGGCAATGGCCGAGGATGAGGCATTTGCCGCGGGGACGTATTGGGTGCGTGCGAAAGGCCTGTTGGGCGACGCGGCGCAAAACTACACGCTCGCCACCGACGGAGCCGCAAGCTTTACTGTGACGACTTCGGGCAACGCGGACGGTGCAGGCAACACCGGCACCGGCACCAACGCGGGCAGCGCCAACAAGAACGGCAAGGGCAACAAGAGCAAGGAATCGGGCGAGAAGCTCGCCGGCACGGGCGACGGCTCTGGCATCGTCGCCGGGCTCGCCGCTGCCGCCGTGGCGACAACGGTCGCCGGCGCGGCAATGCTTGCCAACGATCGCGAAGACAGCGAAGGCGCTAGCGAATAGGCAAGCCGACCCTTTTGGACACATCGACCCGACGAGGGGCGCAGGACACCGTTCTGTGCCCCCAATTTTTACCTTGGCCCGAACGCCGCCATAGGCTACATCACCATATTCAGCACGTTAACAAACTCCTGGGCCTTCGCACGGCTGCTCAGGCTAAAGACGCAAGCAGTCAACAGCCTGTTACGCAGAAAAACATCGCGGCCTTTGATTCTATTGACGCCCGTGATGTCCTTAAGGTAGACAATCTCGGTGTGCTTGCCGCCGAAAGCGCCCTTCTTGAGCACCTCGATACGGTTAGGGTAGATCTTGACGTCTTTAAACCTACCCGAACCCTTGTCCTGAAACAGCAAGGTGTTGTTGTCCATGCGTGTCACTCCCATGGGGTTCGCTAAAACTGCCTCTATGGTCACATTTTAGTCACTTCGGGAATCCCGCACGAAGGCGCTAGGTGACATGGGAATTCGAGTCTTTGATTCGGACGGCGTCGTCGACGCTGTGCCATGTGGCTCGCTGGGCGGAGGTGGGACGTTCGGCTCCGACCTAAACGACGCCGTCGAAAGCGCCGCTGATTTTCTCGCATGTATGGTCGACGATCACCTTATGGGTGGCGTCGACCTGCCTGCGCCGGACTTTGGCCACGAGCCGCAGCACGGTGGCAAAATTATCGCCGTGGCCGTCAGTTGCGAACTCAACGATACCCCCGCCGTCACCGCAGCGGATGCCGCGCGCATGCTTGGCGTTAGCTCGGCAAGAGTATCGCAACTGATAAATGCTGAACTGTTGGATTCATGGAAGGATGGCACCAAGCGAATGGTGTCCAAAGCTTCCATCGAGGCACGACTCGCCGACGCACCAAAGGCGGGACGCCCCAAAGAGGTCCCTATTGCTGTATAAGGCGAGGCTACTGCGCACTTTTATTCCACACGATGTTTTCAGCCTGGTATAAACAAGTTCAATACCAGAATGCAAATCCAACCATCGTGTCTAACTACGAAAGGATTTTCGCCTTTTCTGCAGCAAACTCTTCCTCGGTAAGTACTCCACTATCACGCAGCGCTGCAAGTCTCTCGGGCCTTGCAACTACATCACCACTATCCACCAGCGTCTCAATAGTCTGTGAAACCTGCGGATACTGCTCGAGCTCCTTCGATAGGGCATCGACTATCTCGGCAATATTCTTTGCATTTTTGCCCCCGTTTAGTACGTTTGTCCTGACCTTAGATGACGAGTTGACAGTAACGCCAGATCCACCTTCAACTGGAACAACCGAAATACTGACATTTTCACCCCAGGACCAAAGGCTCATACCAATCTCGGCTGCAACTGTTCTTGTTGTGGGCGATGCGCTATCAACTTTTACTTTAGGTAGCTTTTCCATAGCTGCCTTCAAGGCATTAAACGTGTCGTCAGGAGAATACGGTATCTGAATCTGAAGCTGCTGATCGGCAAAACCCATAATCCGACCTCCGCTTTTGCAAGATTAAGGCTATCGGCAATGTTAGCACGTTCCCAGCACTTTTAAATTCATCTAATGACCTTGTGATGCAGCCCGACACCCCGGCACTACTCCCTACTTCCCAAATAGCGCACCCAGAAGACCACGGCGCTTGGGCTTCTCTTCTCGGTAGGAACCCTCGACGGCGGCTGTAACCTGGCGCGGTTGCTCGCCGCCTCCACGGCGCACGATCTGATATAGGAAGGGTGATTTAACGTATTTGACCTCGATGGGCGTGGCATGCACAGTGCTTTCACCGGACAGATGCAGGCTCGGGTTGAGTGGCGCCACCACATGCGTCTCGCGCTTGTCGCTAAACACCACCGCGGCCGCGCGGCCCGTCTGGCCGTTTACGGCAATGCGCACCTGCTCGCCATCGCGGCTGTCTGTCGCCGGACGATCGACAAAGTAGACCGGCACCATCAGCAAACCATCCTTGTGCTTGCGGGCCTTGCGCGCCCAGGTGCGGATGCTCTTTTTATTGAGCCCCAGCACCGCCTCGGCATCGTTGCCGGCAATGTCGAGCGCCAGCTTATCAATGACCACCTGGTCCTTGGTAGATGCATCGACGGAGACAACGCGGAAGTCACCTTCCTGCATGGCCGGGTCAAACGGCCCAACCTTGGCAAAGTCCCACGGCTCCAAAATCCCCATAAGGCGAACGTCCAGGTAGTTTGCCCTGGAATACGCCCAGTCGAGCACCTCGTAGTACACCAGGGTCTCCTTGCTCAGCCCCTTGCCCGGGAAGGACGCCATCATGCGTAGATCCGCGAGCGCCATGGGGAAGTAGAAGAGCATCATGTCATTTTGAATCGCGTCTTCCACGTCGTGCCCGGCAAAGGCGTCGGGGTACTGGCGCACCAGCTGCAGCGCGTTGGCACGTGCCTGCTGCGGCGAGATTTCGCAGGGAATACCCTGCTCAGGTACATACTCCGCACCAACGCCCATAGTCAGGCGCTTGCTAAAGGTACCGGGTTTGAGCAGGTCGGCAACGCCGATCGTATTACCGCAGGACGGGCACTCAAACACGCGCTGGGTCGATGACCCCTCAAAGGACGCACCGCAGAAGGGGCAGGGAATGCTCACGTGCGCTGCCTCTTGGAACTCTTGAGCCGTGCCGCGGTCCTCCCACAGCAGATGCTCCAGAACCGACTGGTTGCGCCAGTACGAATTGAAGAAATACCAGTCCGGGTCCTCCGGGCGCTCGAGCTGCGACACATAGGTGAGCTTAAGCAGTCCATCGACAACCGTCAGTGGCGTATGGCGAATGCCCAGGGCGCTCTTGGGCTCCCCCGCATCGGCCTGCCACGGAACGACCGTGCCGCAATAGGCGCACTCAAAGCTGCGTTTAGCCTGGTGTGAGTACATAGGGCCGCCGCAGTTTTGGCATTTAATGGCAAACATCTCGTCCATGGATACGTCCTCCTTTGCGCAGGGGCTGTCGACATTAAGTATGTCGGGCGGGCAGGCACATGCCCATACCCATGTGGCCCAAAATGGAGCACCCGGTCGGACAAGAAGCCCCACTCGTTAGCACCAGCAGACCATTGCTGCATTTTCTGAGCATCGGCGCACGGTGCGCCCATGCGAGCTACACTATCCCCTTAACCATGATTGTGAGGACGATTGCCATGCTATTTGTAAATCGGCTGGTACATACGCTTGTTCCCGGCAGTGAGGACGAGCCGGTCGATACAACTTGTCGCACCAACGCGGGCTTTGCCGCAAGCCTTATCTGCATTGGCCTCAACATTGCCCTGTGCCTAGCCAAGGGCATCGCGGGCCTGCTCGCCGGCTCCGTCTCGCTCATCGCCGACGCCTTCAACAACCTCTCCGACGCCTCGAGCAACATCGTGAGCCTGCTCGGATTCCGCCTTGCCAGCCGCCCGGCAGACGAAGGCCACCCCTATGGCCACGGCCGCTACGAATACCTCGCCGGCCTGTTTGTCGCCGTCCTCGTTTGTGCCGTCGGCATCAACCTGGTGCTCGAGTCCGTTACCAAGATCATCAAGCCCTCCCCCACCGCCTACACGCTCGTTTCCCTTGCGGCACTGGCTGCGTCCATGCTCGTTAAGCTCTGGATGGCCGCGTTTAACCGCACGCTGGGCGACCGCATCGACTCGGAGACGCTCATCGCCACGGCGCAGGACTCCAAAAACGATGTCATCACCTCGGGCTCGGTCTTAGCAGCGGCGCTTATTTCGCAAACGACCGGCTTTGACCTCGACGGCTGGGCGGGCCTGGGCGTGGGCGTCTTCATTTGCATCAGCGGCATGGGCCTGGTGCGCGACGCCATCAGCCCGCTGCTGGGGCAAGCGCCCGACCCCAAGCTCGTCCAGGAAATCCGCGACAGGATCATGTCGTACCCCCAGGTCCTGGGCACGCACGACCTCATGGTACACGACTACGGCCCCGGCCGTCAGTTTGCCAGCGCACACGTGGAAATGCCCGGCGAGGGTGATGCCTTTGAGCACCACGAGATTCTGGACACCATCGAGCACGATATCAAACGCCAGATGGGCATTGGCATTACGCTGCACTGCGACCCCATCGCAACAACCGGTGATGACCTGCGCGGCTGGGTCAAGCGCGGCGTAGCGCAGATCGACCCCGCGCTTTCCATCCACGACCTGCACGAGCACGACGGGTTCGTTTCGTTTGACCTGGTGCGTCCCGACGACTTTGACATATCCGACGAGGAGCTGTTGGAGCTCGTCACGCGCATCGTGCACGAGCGCCGACCCAATGCCTCATGCGTCGTTACGTTTGACTCGGGCTTTAGCTCGCCCGACCGTCCGGCCGAGCAGCTGTAGCCCGCTTAACAGCTAGTTTCCCTGCGCGCCCGAGATGCCGTTTTGCAGTGCATTCCAGGCACCCGTCGCCATGTCGCCCAAGTTCTGCGCGGTGTCGCCCAGGTTTTGTGCCGTATCGCCCAGCTCTTGCGCCTTGTCTCCCAACTCCTGTGCCTTGTTGCTCAAGTCCTCCAGCGTATTGGAACTCGAGCTGTCGGTACCGCTTTGGCCGTCGGGCGAGTTGCCCGAGCTATTCTTGTGCGTGAGTTGAATTTCGAGGTTGCCGCTGTCGTTATAGTAAGCAGAAGTAACGACCCAGTTGGCATCGATGACGGGCGTTGAGCCATCATCAGTCAGGACCACGGCATTCGAAAGATTGGCGCCGCGCGACTTGAGAAGTTTCTTGGCGTTGGACCAGTACTGCCCCGGGATATCGCTCAGATCGACGGTGCTAGACGAGGCGGACTCGGTTTGCTCGGCAGCGGTATCAGCCGTTGAACTCCCTCGCTTGTTGAGCATGCCCGACACAATGGCAAACACAACCGACAGCGCAAAGAAGATCGCCAGCACGATGAGGATCTTCTTGATCACGCTCGACGAACGCGACGGCTTCTTCTCCTCGTCCTCGCCATATTGCGGAATCGACTTGGGGTACTCGCGATACGGCTCGCGCGACTCGTAGCGAGACTGCGCCGTGCGAGGCATATACGTCGTCTGCTGAGGCTGCGGAATGGGATTTTGCGGCAGGTCATCATAGGGATTCGGCGTCGAGGCGGCATAAGAATCCTGCGGCGCGTAATCAAACGGGTCCGGAGCTGCGTTGCCATAGGGGCCTTGCGAAGATACGGCATAAGAATCCCGCGCTGTGTCGCCATAGCCCATAACCCGGGTTGGCTCGGCAGAAGGCTGCGTCGCGGCGGGGTCGGTATAACCGGGGTTGGGAACAACGCGGGTCGCATCGGCGCTATCGCCAGCCTGCGCGGAACCGTAGCCGCCCATCACGGTTGTCTTGTCCTGATCCATGCAACGATTCCTTTCCGTCGCCCGTAAGCATCAAGTTATCCATGCATTCTACCCGCGCAAAAGCCCGTGACGGACAGAGCCCGTCCATATCTACAAGACAAGCGCGGCTAGAAAACAAAAGCCCCGCCGGGCCTTGTGGGCACGGCGGGGCGGACAAGCAGCTATGGGCAGCAGGCTTAGAACAGGCCGGTAATGTTGCCGTCGTTGTCGACGTCGATGTTTTCGGCCGCGGGAACCTTGGGCAGACCCGGCATGGTCAGAACGCTGCCAGTCAACGCAACCACAAAGTGGGCACCGGCGGAAACCTTGAGCTCGCGCACGGTGATGCGGAAGCCCTCGGGAGCGCCCAGCGCCTTGGCGTTGTCGCTAAAGCTGTACTGCGTCTTGGCGACGCACACCGGCAGGTTGCCAAAGCCGTTCTCGCGCAGCTCGGCGAGCTGACGCTTGGCAGCCGGCGTAAAGTCGACACCATCGGCGCGGTAAACCTTGGTGGCGACGGCCTCGAGGGCATCGGCCACATCGGCGCCGTCCTCGTAGGCAAACTTGAGCTCGCTCGGCTGCTCAATCAGGCGCATGACCTCATCGGCCAGGTCGAGCGCGCCCTCGCCGCCCTTGGCCCAGACCTCGGAAAGCTTAACGTTGACGCCGAGCTGCTGGCACTCGGACTCGATGAGCGCAAGCTCGGCCTCGGTGTCCGTCGGGAAGCGGTTGATGGCGACCACGCAGGGAAGACCATAGACGTTCTGGATATTGTCAACATGGCGCAGCAGGTTAGGCATGCCGGCCTTGAGGGCATCGAGGTTCTCGTCGTTGAGGTCGGCCTTGGCAACGCCGCCGTTGTACTTAAGCGCACGGGCGGTGGCGACAATCACGACGGCGCTGGGACGAACGCCCGTCATGCGGCACTTGATGTCGAGGAACTTCTCAGCACCCAGATCGGCGCCAAAGCCTGCCTCGGTAATGGCGACATCGCCAAAGCGCATAGCCATGCGCGTGGCCATGATGGAGTTGCAGCCGTGGGCGATATTGGCGAAGGGGCCGCCGTGGACAAACGCGGGCGTACCCTCGAGCGTCTGCACCAGGTTGGGCTTGAGCGCATCCTTAAGCAGTGCAGCCATGGCGCCCTGAGCCTTGAGGTCGCGGGCGCGGACGGGCTCGCCGGCAAAGCTGTAGCCGACGACGATCTCGCCCAGGCGCTCCTTGAGGTCGTTGATGCTCGTGGACAAGCACAAGATCGCCATGACCTCGGAAGCAACAGTAATGTCGAAGCCATCCTCGCGCGGCACGCCCTGGGCCTTGCCGCCAATGCCGTCGATAACGTGGCGCAGCTGACGGTCGTTCATGTCGACGACGCGCTTCCAGGTGATGCGCTTAACATCGATACCGAGCTGGTTGCCCTGCTGAATATGGTTGTCGAGCATAGCGGCCAGCAGATTATTGGCGGCACCGATAGCGTGGAAGTCGCCGGTAAAGTGCAGGTTGATATCCTCCATGGGGATGACCTGGGCCCAACCGCCACCGGCGGCGCCGCCCTTGACGCCAAAAACGGGGCCGAGCGAAGGCTCGCGCAGGGCCACGGCGCTCTTGACGCCGCGACGGCGCAGGCCATCGGCCAGACCGATGGTCGTGGTGGTCTTGCCCTCGCCGGCGGGCGTGGGGTTGACGGCGGTCACGAGGACGAGCTTGGCCTGGTGGTCAGTCGGCTCGTTGAGCAGTGAATAGTCGACCTTAGCCTTGTCGAAGCCGTACGGAATCAGGTGCTTTACGTCGACGCCGGCGTTCTTAGCCACCTCGGTAATAGGCAGCGGCGTGACGGAACGTGCGATTTCGATGTCAGTAGGCATGGGCGGTCCTTTCGTTACCGGATGAGAAAAAGACCAATTCAGCATAGCACGGGCGCGCAATAGTAAAACACCCGTAACCGATGAATGGCGATATGTTTACCCGATGCCCAGCGATAGCCTACAGACCAGCCAAAACAAACCCGCCTCTAAACGGCTGGCTCGATGCCCAAGTGCTCAAAGGTGCGAAGCGTTGCCTGGCGGCCCTGGGGCGTGCGAATCATCAAGCCGCACTGCAGCAGGTAGGGCTCATAGACATCCTCGAGCGTACCCGGGTCCTCGCCCACCGCGCTGGCAAGGGTCGTCAGGCCCACGGCACGGCCGGAGAACGTCTTGGCAAGCGTCTCCAAGATACGAATGTCCATCCAGTCCAGACCAAGTTCATCAATCTCGAAGAACTCGAGTGCCTGACGGCAGATATCGAGCTCGATGGGGCCGTCGCCGCGCACCTGCGCATAGTCGCGCACACGCTTGAGCAGACGGTTGGCGAGACGCGGCGTACCACGCGAACGCGAGCCGATCTCGAGCGCGCTCGGATGGTCGATCGTCACGCCCAGAATGGTCGCCGAGCGCGTCACGATCTGGGCAAGCTCCTCGACCGTGTAGTAGTCCAGGCGATACGAAATGCCAAAGCGGTCGCGCAGCGGGCCGGTCAGCATACCCGAGCGGGTCGTTGCCGCCACCAGCGTAAACTTGGGGATATCCAGGCGAATCGAACGTGCGGCCGGGCCTTTGCCGATCACGATATCGAGCGCAAAGTCCTCCATCGCGGGATACAGGACTTCCTCGACCGAACGGTTAAGACGATGGATCTCGTCGATAAACAGCACGTCACCCGGCTGCAGGTTGGTAAGGATAGCCGCCAGGTCACCGGTACGCGCAATGGCCGGACCACTCGTCGTCTTGATCTGAGCGCCCAGCTCGTTGGCGATAACCGTAGCCAGCGTGGTCTTGCCTAGACCCGGAGGGCCCGAGAAGATCACGTGGTCGAGCGTCTCGCCACGACTCTGCGCCGCCTCGATGAGCACGCGCAGGCTCTGCTTGATATGCTCCTGACCGCAGTAGTCGTCCAGGCGCTGGGGACGCAGGGTACGGTCGACATCGAGGTCTTCGGGCGTCAACTCCGAGCCCACCATGCGCTCACCGTGCGCCATGGATGCCGCCGGCGAGCTGCCGGGCGTCGCCCACAGGTCCTGAGAGTCATCGGCTTCCCACATCACGCATCCATTCCGAGTCGCTTAAGCGCCGCGCCGAGCAGGTCCTCGACACGCATATCCTGCCCATCATACCCGCTCAGGGCAACCTCGGTCTCTTGCGGACTAAAGCCCATGGAAAGGAGCGCCGCACGGGCGTCATCGATCGCCGAGGGAGCGGCGGCGGGAACCGGCATCGCAACCTGACCGGGAATTACGCCGACCGGAACAAAGCCCTTGTCCTTGGCAAAGGTACTCTTGAGCTCCAGGATGAGGCGCTGGGCGGTCTTTTTGCCCACACCGGGCACCTTAGCCATGCCTTTGTCGTCCTCGGCCATCACCAGAGAATACAGCTGGCCCACGGTATAGGTGGAGAGCACGGCAAGCGCCAGGCGCGGACCGACACCCGACACGGACACGAGCCGATCGAACATCGTGCGCTCGTCCTTGGAAGCAAAGCCAAAGAGCGTCATGGCGTCCTCGCGCACCTGCATACGGGTATAGAGGCGAACCTCACCGCCGGGCGTCGGCAACGTGGCCGCAGTGCTGCCCGAGATGCCGAGCTCAAAGCCAACGCCCGACACATCGACGACAGCAGAGCTCATCGTGGCCTCGACAAGCGTTCCGTGGAGCTGGGAGATCATCAGTATCCGGTTCCTCTCTGTTGATAGAACTCGCCGCCGGTAAGCGCCCGGGTGCGGCTGAGGTTAACGTGGCAGATGGCGCAGGCCAGGGCATCGGCGGCATGGTCGGGATGCGGGTCGTGATCGAGCTGCGTGAGCGTACGAACCATATACGCGACCTGCCGTTTGTCCGCAGCGCCGGTGCCCACAACAGCCTGCTTAATCTGCATAGGCGTATACTCGCCAATCTCGAGCGCGCATTCCGAAAGCGCCACGAGCGCGGCGCCACGGGCATGCGCCGTAGGGATGGCCGAGCGAACGTTGGCGCCAAAGTAAATGCTCTCGATAGCAGCGGTATCGGGTCGATAGCGCTCCACGACACCCTTGAGGTCGCGGGCGATATGCGACAGGCGCACCGCGAGCGGACTGCCTGCGCTGGTCTCGATGCAGCCATAGGCACGGCAGCGAACCTCGCCACGCCGCTCCTCGATAATCCCCCAACCCGTATGAGCCAAACCGGGGTCGATGCCCAAAATAACCAAGCCAACCTCCCCTCGTCTTTTACCAAGCGCAAGGCAAGGCCCCGCGCACTACTCACGAACGTCTGTTCTAGAATAACACAACGGGGTCAAGATGCTTAGTTGAAGTATCGGGGTTGAGAGCGAATCCCATCCCCAGTTTAGTTCTGCGAGAAGAATGGGAACTGTCGGGGATCAACCGGCGGATGCGGCATCGGGCCACCCTGGGGCCCACCCTGCGGGCCACCCTGGCCGCCCATCATCTTATCGATGGCGTCCTGAACCTCGCCCTCGAACTTTTTCATTCCCTCGTGTAAACGACGCTGACCGTCTTCAGAGCGCAACTCCTCCATTTGTTCGGGCGAAATACCCAGTAGCTCGCCCAGCACGCCCATCATCTCGTTTCGCACGCGCTCACTCGTATCCTCGTCAGCAAAACGGCGCACCTCGGCGCGCGCCAGCGAATCGACCGTCATACGCTCCTTGCCGTTAAGCCCCAGGTCGGACCACGCGAGCATGTACGGCCAGGAGCGCTCGGCAAACGAACGGGACGAAACGATCGGCGCCGTCGGCAACATGCGGCGGGCAGCCTCACCCTGTCGAACGAGCATCAGCAGCAGCGAGCAGGCCTCAGGCTTGGCAGCGGCCATCGGGATGTCGTCAAAGGGACGGTTGCGGTCCACGTGCGACTCGAGCGCACCATCGACCTCGCCCGGCTCAAGCCCGCCAAGCAGCTGCGCCGCGCGATCGAGCATATCAACCGGGCCGGCGAGCGTCGCGAGCGCCTGCGACAGCACGCGATCCATGCAATCCTCTACCGCGTTGAGCGTCACGAGCTCTTGGGGCACCACGGCAGACGCGCGGTTGCGCACACGCGCCACAAACTCAAGCGTCGACAGGTACACATCGCCAAAGGGCGCGTAATCGCCCTGGTAGCCGCCGCAAAGCGCCGGCGCCGCCAGCGCGTACTCGGTTTTGGACAGCGGACTCAACGCCATCGCACCCAGCTCGAGCGCCGTATCCTCCAGCATGAGGCCCAGCGTGCGAGAGCGCAGGCGCTCGGCGTCGCCCGCCGACACATCGCGGTCGAGCACGCGCGCGGCATCCGGCGCATCGCGCTCAACCGTGCGAATATGCAGGCGCTCGGCAATGGCGCGAACGGCGGCACAGCGAGCAGCCTCGGCCTCCTCCTGCGCCGGCGTAAAGATGCGGTTGCGCCCCAGCACCAGGCCAATCACATTACGTGGGCCCAGAGCGTCGACGGCCAGCGCCGCCAGCAGGGACGACGGCAAGTCGCCCTCGAGTGCCACCACGGCGCGCGACGCACCGTGGGCCCGGGCGTTGTCGCGCACGGCGAGCACCAGCGCCTGCCACAGCCACTCCTCGGAACGGAACTCGGGCAGTTCGTGATCTTCCAGGGCATCGAGCATCACGCCGCGCTGAATCTCCTGAACCAGCAGGCTCTCCTCAAAACACGGCGCTTGGGCCACCACGCGACCGCAGTCGTCGAGCACAAACGAACCGCCGGTATACACCGACTCGTCATAGGCACCGACCGGCGCCATACAGGCAAACCACACGCTGCGCTTGGATGCGATCTTGCGGTAGGCGCCGCTGCGAACGGCGGCAATGGCGGCAGTCTCGCGGTCGGTCATGTCAAACGCATTGAATTGGAAATACGCAATGAGGTCAACACCGGTCGGCAACATCTCGAGTTCGCGGTCCAAGTCAAAAATCACGGCGATGCGCACGCCGTCCACGTCGAACACCGGCGGCGCCCAACGCGTGTCGTTGTTCTCGCCACGCTGCAGGGCAATGCTCGAACGCGCCGGCACCACATGACCGTCCTTGAGCATCATGTAGTCGAGCAGCGGCTGACCCTCAAACGAAACCGCCGCGGGCACGATGCAGATCATGTCAAGCTCCTGGATGCGCTCGGCGACACCAGTCAAGCCGGCAAGCATGTCGTGCTCAAAGTCGGCAGCGCCCACCAGGCCACCGGGCATGGCGCCCATAAAGAGCGGAGCCGGAACGCACAGCACGCGCGCCCCGCGCTCGTGGGCCAGACGAGCCTGGTCCTCGATGCGGCCGCAAATGCCCTCAATATCACCCAGGCGCATATCGATCTGTGCAAGCGCGAGCTTCATGGCTCAGCCCTTTCCGTCGTAAACCATCGAAATCGTAGTAAAAGCGCCGGCCGCATGATGCAGTCGGCGCTCGCATGTGCATATGCTAGCTATGATACCCCGAGCGGGGGCGCGCTCCTAGAACGTCGCGGACCACAGCCCGTGCAGGTTGCAGTAGGCATAGACGGTACCGGTCTTGGAACCGCCGGCAAAAAACGTCGCGGGCTTCATGCCGGGCTCAAGGTAATGGACCTCTAAGCGGCCCTCGGCCTCAAGGGCGATCCACTCGATATAGTGCTCGGGCAGGCTGGGGTGCTCGACCGAGCCAACGCGTGCGCGAATCACGTGACCGTCGCGCTCGGTCTCGACAACAGGCACGTGCTTCTCGTGCGCCGCGTCCTCAGTGTTTGCGGTCAGTTCCGTGCAACCGGCAGGGGTTGCAACGTCGTTGCCAAGGGCGGCAATGAGCTTACCGTCGGGGTCCTTAAAGAATTTCGCCATGATGTTCTCCTTTGCTGACGTGCCAATGTTCTTGATGGTTCTTATGCCCAAAGGCAGACAAACCATCCACGGCATTGCAAACGAACACATAACGGGCGGGGACGATGGGGCAGCGTGCGCTATCCGCCCTGGCGGCCCCACCCGAGCGGGTTAGCGCCCGTCGCCGCCCAGCAGCGCCAGAACATCTTCGCGGGTAAACAGCGCCGACGAGATGCCGTCGCCGCCGAGCACGCTGTTGACCAGGTCGCGCTTGGACTCCTGCATCTGCATAATGCGCTCCTCGATCGTGTCCTTGGCGATGAGCTTGTACACGGTCACGGTATGTTGCTGGCCAATACGGTGCGCGCGGTCGGTCGCCTGGTCCTGCGCTGCCACGTTCCACCACGGGTCGTAGTGGATGACCACGTCGGCCGCCGTCAGGTTAAGGCCCACGCCGCCCGCCTTGAGCGAAATCAAAAAGACCGGAACCTCGCCCGCTTGGAACTGCGCGACCATCTTGGCGCGGCTCTCCTTAGACGAAGCGCCCGTGAGCTTAAGGAAGGCGATGTCCTCCTTGGCCAAGCGCTTACCGATGATATCGAGCATACCCGTAAACTGGCTGAACAACAGGATGCGATGCCCGCCGTCGAGTGCGCCGTGCACGAGCTCCATACACGTATCGAGCTTGGCGCTCCCCGCCTTGTAATCCTCGTAGTGTAGACGCGGGTCGCAGCAGATCTGGCGCAGCTTGGTGAGCTCGGCGAGCACCTTGAGCTTGTCTTTCTTAAACTCCCCAGCCTCGCGGTGCTGCACCTGCTGGGCGATGCGGTCCTGGTTGGCCAGGTAGAGCTTGCGTTGCTCGCCGGTAAGCTGTGCCATGACGGTGTCTTCGATCTTCTCGGGCAGGTCGGCCACCACGTCTTCCTTAACACGGCGCAGCACAAACGGCGACACGAGCGCCTGCAGGCGAGCGGCGCTATCGCCCTCGGCATGCTCGACGGGGCTCTCAAAGCGCTTGGCAAACGACTCGCGTGTCCCCAAAAGGCCCGGCATCAAAAAGTCGAAGATGCTCCAGAGCTCGGACAGGCGGTTTTCGATGGGCGTGCCCGTCAGGGCAAAGCGCACGCCGGCAGGCAGGCGCTTGGCAGCGCGCGCCACCTGCGTGAGCGGATTTTTAATGTACTGTGCCTCATCGAGCACCACGCGGGCAAAATCCTGCTCGACGTACTCGTCGATATCGCGCCGCATAAGGTCATACGACGTCACGACCACGCTATGCTCGGCCACGCCGGCGATCTGCACGCGGCGTTGAGCCTTGGCGCCCACAATGGCGCACACATCGAGCGACGGGGCAAAGCGCTCCAGCTCGGCAGTCCAGTTGTACACGAGTGAGGCCGGGCATACCACGAGCGTGGGCTTGGTGTCCCCCGCCTCCACGCGCGCCAGAATATGCGCAATCATCTGGAGCGTTTTGCCCAGGCCCATGTCGTCGGCCAAGATGCCGCCAAGGCCCAGGTGTTCGAGCGAGCCGAGCCACTGGTATCCGTCGACCTGGTAGCCGCGCATCGTTGCCTTGAGCGATGCCGGCACCGTAAAGTCCATCTTGCCGAGCGTGTCCAGGCGCTCGACGGTACGGCGGAACGCAGCGTCGCGATCGGCCTCGAGCGCCGGCGTGCGTGCGAGCATGCTGTCGACGAACAGGGTGCTCGACGCGGGAAGCGACACGCCGTCGAGCAGGTCGACGGCATCGACACCCAGGTCCTCGGCAAGGCCAAACGCGGCGCGCGCCCCCTCGTCCAGGCGAATGATGTCGCCGGACGTAAGGCGCGCAAACGTTTGATGGCGCTTGTACGAATCGAGATAGACGGCAAGGTCCGCGGCCGAAAGCCCGCTCGCGCCCAGCTCGACATCGAGCAGATTGCTCTTAACGGTCGCACGAACCGAGAGCTTGGGCGCGGGGCGGACCGAGATCTGGCGCAGACGGTCGCTGAGCATGACCTCACCCAGTTCGGACAGGGCGGACAGGCCCTCGGTCAGCAGGCAGAACAAGCTCTCATCATCGCGCTCCTCAAACGCCAGACCGCCCTCGTAGAAATCGAAGTACAGGGCCGCCGTATCCATAACGCGAAACTCCGCCACCTCGTCGCGGGGCGGCACGCCGGGGCGCTGCTCTTCAAAGGGACTGCCCGGAGCGCCCAGGCTAAAGAGATCCGCCGACCAGTCGCCGTAGGTAACCGTAATCTTGCAGGTCACGAGCCCATCGTCGACGCCGATTGCCATGGCAAAGCTCGGCTCGGGCGCCACGGTATCGAGCGCGGCGGGCGCGGTGAGGTCGGTATAGTCGCGCAAAATGGGCAGCGCCATACGGCAGAACTCACCCACCTGCTCGGCGGCAATATGGGCGGGCGTGCGGCACGGCAGCAAGCGCGACAAAAAAGGTGCGGCATGCTGAGCAAATGCAGCGTCGGTACGGCGCGCGCGGCGCGTGTCAACCAAGTAGGCGGCATCGCCCGACGCAAAGCAGTACATATCGGCGGGCAGGCGCAGGTCATAGCTACCACCAGCCGCCGGCGCGATTTTGGCGGCAAGAAGTGGTGGGCGCTTAGCGGACGCCTCGTCCTCCCCTTGCGGAGACGGCTCAACCGCCACGTCGTAGGTGCGACGCGTCGTCGTCCCCCGCGACCAGGCGGGCTCAAAGGAGATGGTCTGGCCGCGCAGCAGGTCCAGCACATATACGATGCTATGCTCGGACAGCGGCAACTGACGCTCGGCAACAAAACCGCTGCGGGCAAAGTCGTACGACGCCGAACGCGAGCTTGTGATGTCATCGAGATAGGCAACTGTCGTCACAACAAGGTTGAGCAGCTTTGCCGATGTTTCGTCAAAGGCCTCAGGTGAATGGACAAACGTGAGCTTCTTGCCATAGGAGAACGTGCCGCCGCGCACGTAGGCATCGGCCATGCCGTCGATGTCCTTGACCACGTAGGAGACCGATCCACAGCGAATGCGGAACTCGAGCGCCCAGCTAAAGCGGTCAGCGAACAGCGGATTGTAGTACGGCACCAACGAGGGCTCCAACGCCGCTTTGGGGGCGTCGGGATCAACGGCACCGGCAAGTTTGCGGCGCATGCTCGCCAGCTCATCCATGCGCGCGTCCGAAAGATCGGAAAGCGCCGCCACAAGGCTCGGGCTCGTGGGGACGGGCGCCGGGAAGGGAAAGTTGGGGTTGACGGCCGGCGCGGCGGACGCGGCACGCGCGGGCTGTTTCGGCTGCGCCGTAAACGTGCGAACCGGCGTGCGCAGCCCCTCAACAGGCTCAATGCCGCTGGTGTCCAGGTACGCCAGCGCTGTGGCGATGGCGTGCTTGCACATACCGGGATAGCGGTATGCGGCGGGGCAGTCGCAGTCGTAGTCGACCACCTCGTGCTCGTCCATATCGAGCGCCACGTGCGTCTTGTACAGGTCGCCGCGCGAGCCGCGCACCGAGCCCTCAACCGTCACGTTTTTGGAGAAGCGCGAGCCGCTGTCCTCAATCGACAGCACGGCGCCGTTGAGCATGAGCGAGCGGCCCTTCATAAAGGTGCCGCTCAACGCCGCCTCTTTGCGAAGCGCCTGCACAAACGTCCCCTGCGCCATCACTTCCTCCAATCTCACCCGGGGTAGCTTAGATCACCGTCACGCGACCCTGGTTACCCACAATGGCCTTGGCCTCGGCCAGCAGCGGAATCGAGCGCGCGTTGACCTTGGCCGGCACCTCGGCACGTAGCACGCGCCCGTCCACCTGCTCGATAAAGATCTCCACGCGATCGCCGCCCGGGTTGGCGGTAAGCACCGTGGCAAGACGCGCCATATTGCCCTGGCTAAAGCGGCTGTTGGGCACCATGACCTCAAACACCTTGGGCTTGTTGTTCTCCTCGTTAAGCTCGAGCGGCACGATCTCCTGCGCGATGATCTGGTCGCCGCGGTCAGAGCGCTCGAGCTTGCCCTTAATGCGCACAAAGGCATCGGACAGCTGCGCGCCGGTCTCGGGATCGACCTCGCCGTACAGGTACCCCTCGGCCTCTTTATAGGTCTTGGGGAACACGACGACGGTGGCCTCGCCTTCCATGTCCTCGAGCTGCACGATGCCCATGGGGTCACCGTTTTTGGTCACGCGCTTGGACACGCTCGAGACCATACCGGCCCACCACAGCGCCTTGCCCTCGGGAATCTCCTGGTTGATGGTGCCGCCCGTAGGATTCTGAACCTCGTAGCCGGTGTCGATCTGCGAGAACGAGAAGTCGCGCGCCTTGGCTAGTGCATACTCAAACGGGCGCAGCGGGTGGTCCGAGACATAGATGCCCAGAACTTCCTTCTCCTGGCTCAGCTTAAGGTGGCGGTCCCATTCCTGGCCATCCGGATCGGGCACGCTCACCTCAAAGCCCGAGCCCTCAACGTCGCCAAACATGTCGAAGAACGACGTCTGGCCGCTCGCGCGATCCTTCTGGCGCTTCACCGCGGCATCGATGATGTTCTCGGGGTTGTTCTTATCCACAAAGTGCATCATCTGGCGACGCGGATACCCCGTGGAGTCGAAGGCGCCTGCCTTGATGAGCGATTCGATCACGCGGCGGTTGGCCTGGCTCGAGTCCACGCGCTCGACAAAGTCGTGCAGCGTCTTAAACGGGCCGCCCGCCTCGCGCTCGGCGATAATCGCCTGCGCCACGCCGGTGCCCACGCCGCGGATGCCGGCCAGACCAAAGCGCACGCCCTCCTTGGTAGCCGTGAACTCGGTACCGGACTCGTTGACATCTGGCGACAGCACGGGGATGCCGTCGTGACGGCATGCCGAGACGTAGTGCACGATCTTGTCGGTCTTGCCCGTATAGGACGTCAGAACGGCCGCCATGTACTCGTGCGGATAGTGCGCCTTGAGCCACGCCGTCTGCATAACCAGAATGGCATAGCCGGCGGAGTGCGACTTGTTGAAGGCGTAGGACGCGAACTCGAGAACATCGTCCCAAATCTTCTGGGCGACCTCGCGCGTGTAGTTATTTTTGATAGCGCCGTTCATCCAGTGGTCGTAGGTGGTCTCGTCCGAGCCATCCTCCCAGTGAAGCACCGTCGACGTGAGCAGCTTGATCTTTTTCTTAGCCACGGGCTTACGGATACGCGAGTCCGATTCGCCCTTGGAGAAGCCGCACATCTCGACGGAGATGAGCATAACCTGCTCCTGGTAGACCATGGTGCCGTAGGTTTCGCCCAGGATGTCGTCCAGGCGGTCGTCGTAGGAGACCGCCGGCTCCTTGCCGTTCATACGGTTGATGTAAGACGAGACCATGCCGGCGCCCAGCGGGCCCGGGCGGTACAGAGCGATCAATGCCACGACGTGCTTGTACTCGGTGGGCTTCATGTTCTTGATCGTGGCCGTCATGCCGGCGGACTCGACCTGGAAGACGCCGGCGGTGTGGCCGGAACCCATGAGCTTAAAGATCTCGGGGTCGTCAAAGGGAATCTCTTCCTCTTTGATGTCGATGCCGAAGTTCTTTTTGATGTTTGCCTTGGCCTTGGAGATAACAGTCAGCGTGCGCAGGCCCAAGAAGTCCATCTTGAGCAGGCCCATGTCGGCAACGGTATGGCCCTCGTACTGGGTAATCTCGACGCCGCCCTTGGTGTCGAGCTTGGTGGGCACGTGCTCGTTGACGGGGTCGCGGCAGATCAGAACGGCGCACGCGTGCACGCCCTCGCCACGGGTGAGGCCCTCGATTGAGAGCGCCGTGTCGATGATGCGGCGGGCGTCGTCGTCCTTTTTATATGCCTCGGCAAAATCGGGGTTAAACAGGTCCTCTTTGCCGGGTTGCTTTTCGAGCACCTGCTTGAGCTTGACCTTGGGGTCGCTCGAGACCATCTTGGACAGACGCTGGCCCATGTAGACCGGGTAGTCCAGGACGCGAGCGGCGTCGTTGATGGCCTGCTTGGCCTTAATGGTCGAGTAGGTGATGACGTGGGTGACCTTCTCGGGGCCGTAGAGCTGGCGAACGTGCTCCACGACCTCGAGGCGCCGCTCATCGTCGAAGTCCATATCGATATCGGGCATCTCGGTACGCTGCGGGGACAGGAACCTCTCGAACATCAGGCCGTTCTCGAGCGGATCGAACGCGGTGATGTTCATGGCGTAGGCGACGATAGCGCCGGCAGCCGAGCCACGGCCGGGGCCGACGCCGATGCCGTTGTCTTTGGCCCATTGCACGTACTCGGCAACAATCAAAAAGTAGGCGGCAAAGCCCTTGTCGCAGATGACTTTGTATTCGTACTCAAAGCGCTCTTTGATGTTGACGCCACCGATCTCGCGCGTGGCCCAGTCGTCACCGTAGTGCTGGCGCAGGCCCTTCTCGCACTCGCGGCGGAACTGACTCTCGTGCGTCTCGCCGGGGTCGAGCAACGGGAAGCGCGGCAGGATGATGGAGTCCCAGTCCAGCTCGACGTAGCACTTGTCGGCGATCTCGAGCGTGTTGTCGCAGGCCTCGGGGCAATACGGGAACATCGCCCGCATCTCCTCCTCGGTCTTCATGTAAAACTCCGAGCCAGTCATGCGCATGCGGTTGGGGTCGTCGACCTTGGCGTTCATGCCGATGCACATGATGACGTCCTGCACGGGAGCGTCCTCGCGGCGCAGGTAGTGGAAGTCGTTGGTGGCGATGACCTTGACGCCTACCTGCTTGGCGATGTCGATGAGCGTGCGGTCCATCTGCTCATCGGTCAGGCCGTTGTCGGTGGTGATGCCGTGTTCCTGGATCTCGATATAAAAGTCGCCGGGTTCGAAGGTATCGCGGAAGGTCTCGGCCCACTTGATGGCGCCCTCCATGTCACCGCGGTCGATGTATTTGGGAATGATGCCCGCGATGCAGGCGCTCGTGCAGATCATGCCCTTGGCATGGCGGCGCAGGTTGTCGAGCGTCACGCGGGGCTTGTAGTAAAAGCCCTGCACGGCGGCCTCGGAAACCGTCTGCATCAGGTTGACGTAGCCCTCCTGGTCCTTGGCCAGGAGGATCATGTGGTAGAGCTCGGGCTTATGGTCGCGGGCAAGGGTCTCGTCCGGCGTAAAGTAGACCTCGCAGCCAAAGATGGGCTTGATGACCAGGGGCGGCTTGAGCTCGTCGATATTGCCCTTCTCGTCCCACATAGCCATGTCCTTAACGTACTGGGCATGCTCGCGCGGGTTTTCCTCGGGGTCGGGCTCCACCAGCTCGTCGCGGCGGTCCTTTTCCAAGAAGGCCTTGTCGTGGCTCCAGGTTTTGTACTCGGGCGTGTTGTGGTTAACGGCGTCGCAGGCCAGCGCCAAGTCGGGCACGCCATACATGTAGCCGTGATCGGTAATGGCCACGGCAGGCATGCCAAGCTCAACGGCACGGTTGACCATATCCTGGATACGGGTTGCGCCGTCGAGCATGGAGAAAACAGTGTGATTGTGCAGATGGACGAATGCCATGTGATGAGCTCCGATGCGGGTTCGTGTTCTGACTGAACGATTTTACCGCACGGCGCGGACGGCACCCGAACCTAGCCAAACCCACACGGCTCCTCACGCAGTTGCGGTGAAATGCGGACTGTTTGGCGGCTTTTTTGGCCAAAACAGTCCGTATTCCACCGCAAGTTATTGAGGGCTAGAGGCTGTAGGTGACCACCTGAGGCTCGCACGGGTTGGCGGGGTCGACTTGCTCCACGCGGACGAACTTGACGGTCACGGCCTCAAAGCCCGCCTTGTGCAGAACATCAGCGTAAACGCGCGCCTGCAGGGCGTGCTTCTCCTGCAGCTGTTCCGGCGTCTCGTCCGGTGTGCCGCCCGTCTTGTAGTCGATGACCAGCGCGCGTGACGAATCCGCCGGGTTCGTCGCCAAAGCATCGATGGCGCCCTCGGCATATGCACCGTAGCGAGCGATGTCCTCGTCCTCGCAGCCCAGCGAAAAGAACGGCACCTCGGCGCGAACGCACGGCCAGGCAAGCAGCTCGGCACGGACCGCCGACTTGAGCCAGCGATCCAGGGCAACGTCGAAGCGTTCGCGCTGTTCCGGCGTCAGGCGCCACAGGCGAGCCAGGGCGTCGGCACGCTCGGCGGGCAGCGCATCGGCACCCATCTCGATCAGCCACTGGCAGGCGGCGTGGAAGGCCGAGCCCAGCGCCATGGGATTGCCGGCGGGCTCGACAGCGGCCACGTCTGCATCCGCCATCTCGGAACCATCAGACTCCGCATCATCGCCAGCCTCGTCCATGGGCACATGCGCCTCGGTGGCACGGTCCTCGGACTCGGCATGCAGCGCCGCGGCAATTGACGAGTAGCTGTACGAATCGCGCACCGGATACGGGCAGATGCCCATGCGTACGCCCACCGCTTGGGGATGCACGAGCTCGAACGCATCGGGTTCGGGGTCGGCAGGACCGGGGACGATTGTACTGGCCGAATCGTCGGCAGTATCTGTATCGACATCGCCGCGAACAAGCCTGCCCTCGGCATCCAGTGAAGCGTTGGCCTCAAACGCCTGCTCGCCAAAGGAAAAGTCCGCGAGCGAAATGAGCTCGTAGTCGCCCGGCTGGGAGTTGTCGAACACCAGGCGGTCGGCATCGAGCTGCGGCATGTCCAGAGCGTCGGTAGGCAGAATACGACGCAGCACGTCATAGGTCAGATCGGTCTCGACGTCGAAGGTCGGCGCGCACAGCTTGCCGCGGCTCACGCCGGCATCCATCGCCAAGATCACCAGCTCTCGCGCACGCGTCATGGCAACATAGAGCAAGCGGGCCCGCTCCTCGAGCGAAAGCTGCAGGTCGTCGTCGCGCAGGCGGGCAAATGCCTCGGCGGGAGAGCCCGTCGCACAGACGTCCTCCATGAGCTCTGGCGGCAGCCACAACGACGTGCCCTTGCCCTTAAACGCATGCTCAAACTGCTTTTTGACGTCGTCGCCCTTCACAAAGGTTCCGTCGGCGAGCTTAACGCCGTCGAAGCGTGCCGGCAGCGCCACGATCTGCGCTCCGCCCTCGACGCGACCCATCTGTGCCGCACCCGAGGACTTACGCACGCCAAAACACTCGGCAACCGCTACGACCGGATACTCCAGACCCTTGGACGCATGCACCGTCATGATGCGTACCGCGCCGTCGCCCTCCTCGTTGAGCGCGCCCGGGGCCTCCTTGCCCGCCAAGAAGCGGTCGAAGGCGAGCGCAATGGAGCGCGGCGAGTTGCCGAGCTCGGCCTCTGCCTCGGCCACGGCGTCGAGCGCCTTGAGCACGTTGGCGGCAATGGCCTTGCCCTCGGGACCACGCTGTGCCAGACGTACAAACCAGCCGGAGGCGTTGACCACGTCGCGCGCGATGGCGGCGAACGAATCGCGGCCCACGCGACGGAGCGCATACCGCAGCACCTCGCGGGCGCGCGTCACGAGCGGCAAGTCTTGCAAACCCGGCACATCGGAATCGCTCATGATGCCCACGTCGATGTTGCGGCGCGAGGTTTCCCCCGTCTGGTCGTCCAGCTTGGTCGCCAGCGCCAGGAACTCCTGAGCGCCGAGCGCAAACATCGGCGAGGCCAGCAGCGGCATAAGACCCTGCGCCGTATCGGCCGGGTTAGCAAGCGCGCACACCAGGGCACGCACCGTCTGCACCTCGGCTGCCTGGGCAAAGACCGAGCCGCCTGCGATCACGCAGTCGAGCCCCTGGTCGCGGAAGGCCTGCGCATAGACATCGGCGTTGGTCATGCGGCCCAGCAGCAGGACCATGCTGCCCTGGGGCTGGCCCGCTTTAACGAGTGCTTGGAATCGCTCCGCAATCGCACGAGCTTTCGCCTGCGTTCGCTCCTGCGTACTGCCACCGGCAACGAAAATCGCCTGGCGGCGCGATGCCTTCGCCTTGAGCTTGTCCTCGCGTTCGTCGCTCGGTTCAAGATCCAAGAACCCCTGCATCAAACCACCGGTGTCGCCGTCAAAGACGCGCGCCACATAGCGCAGCACCTCGTCGTGGCTGCGGAAGTTGCGTACAAGCTTGACGAGCTCGCCGGCGGGGGCATCGGACGTGGCGACCGTCTCGGACGCCGTCGTCGAACCCACCTTGCGCTCCTGGCGACGGAATACCTCGACCTCGGCACCACGGAAGCGGTAGATCGACTGCTGCGCATCGCCTACGGTGCACAGTGCGCGCTCCCCCGCGCCCGTCAGGTGACGGATCAAATCGACCTGCATCTGGTCGGTATCCTGGAACTCATCGATCATGACCATCTTAAAGCGACCCTCATAGGCCGCTCGGATGGCGGGATAATCGCGCAGCGCCTCGTACGCCATGCGCAGCAGGTCGTTGTTATCAAGCGCGGACTGGTCAGCCTTGAGCGCGCGGTATTCCGCCTCCACAGCACGAGCAAGCCCCGCCAGCGCATCGAGCGCGGGACCACCGCAGGCCAGCACGATATTGATAAACGCATCGGCAGCCTCGGCCTTGAGTAGCTCCACCTGCTCCTTAGAAAACGCCTTGCTCGCCCGAGGCATGCTGCACGACATCATGAGTCGCGCCGCATCCTCCATGGTTTTGCCGCTCGCCTCAAACGCGTCGATGGCATCGAGTGCCACCTGCGCTTTCTCGGTCGCGGCCTTGCTTGCGCCCAGCGCCGCACGATAGGCATCGGCGAGTGCCGAGGTATCGGCCTGGCCGCGCGCCACGCACACGTCGTCCATACCGCCCGGCAGCTGGCTCGAGAGCTCCAGCAGCTCACGCACCAGCCCTTTAATGGTGGTACCGGCGCCAAACGGCCCACCCTCGCCCGCCATGGGATACCAAGCGTAGAGGGCCTTAAGCGAAGCGGCGAGCTCGGGGGCGGCATCGGGCGCCGTCGCGCGGGCCAGCACATGCTCAACAGCCTGGTCCATAAGCTCGTCGGTATCGGTGAGCACCGTGAACTCGGGATCGATGCCCAGCTCCAACGCATGTGCGCGCAGGATACGCGAGCACATGCCGTGAATGGTCGAGATCCACGCATCGTCGACGGTCAGGGCTTCCTCGTCCATGCCCTCGTCGATGAGCGTGCGGCGCACACGGTCACGGATCTCGGCCGCGGCGTCTTTGGTAAAGGTAATGGCGAGCACCTGGTCCAGATGCTCAACGAACGGACCGGATTCGGGCGAGAGCGCGTAGACGATGCGGCGCGTGAGGGTAAAGGTCTTGCCCGAACCGGCACCCGCCGAGACAAACAGCGGACGGTCGAGCGTTTTGACGATCTGCAGCTGTTGCGGCATCAAAGTCGAAAGATCCATGGTCTACACGTCCCTTCTTACAAACGTTCCTTCGTGGTTATACGAGCAGCGCGCATGCGCGGCCTGAGCCGACGTCGGGTCGACGGCGGCAACGTCGCCTGCCTCGAGTTCGTGCAGGCGCTCGGCGATGCCGGCCTCCACGCGATCGAGCAGGGCGTCGAAGTCCATGCTGCCACCCTCGCCGGGAAAGCCCTTCTTAAGCCCCGGGATGCGGCCGTCGCCGCGCTCTTCCTCGAGCAGCTCGGCACTCGCGGCGCCGCGCAGCGCCGGTTTGCCGCCCTTGGTCGAAAAATAGAGCGCCGCACGGGCATCCAGATCCAGCGCCCGGCGCATGGCCTGCGCATAGATAAGCGTCTGGGTATGGGGCGGCAGCCACCGCGGGTCGTCGATGGCGGCCTCGCCCGATTCCTCGTCGCGCACCGTGGGGTCGGCGAGTTTAAACTCCTCAACGCCCGTGCGATGCTTGTAGTCGATTACCACGGCGCGATTCTCGGCATCCACATCCACGCGGTCGATGCGCCCGCCGAGCGGCCAGCCGGCATACTCGACCTGGAGCTCGTTGAACGCAAACTCCAGGTAGCGCGGCGCGAAGGGCGCGAGCGCCTCGGACTCGTAGGCAAGAACGCCCTCCAGCTGCGGCAAAATCTCGGCCACCTGGCGCTCCTCCACCGGGGAGAGCGGCACGAGCGGGCCCTCGGTACCGCGCTTGCCCGCATGCTCGGCCAAGGTCTCGTCAAAGACCTCGCGCAGCAGCTCCTTCGCGCGTGGCAGATTCATGGGTGTCACGCGCTCCATGCCCTCCTGGGGCAGACGGGCATGCAAGTGTTCCAGCACGTCGTGGACAAAGTTGCCCTTCTCCATATTGCCAAAGCCAGCGTCGATCGACTGGGGCTTCACGCGGTACGAGACGAACCAGCATAGCGGGCAGGTCGAATAGGCCTCGATCTGCGAGGCAGACGTCAGGCGCGGCACCAGCGGCGCATCCTCGCCCTCGCCATCGCGACGACGCAGGACCAAATACGGAATGGCTTCATCGCTCAGGTGCTGAGGAGCTTCGCAGGTCACGCGCTCGCGCCTAAGACCTTCGCCTGCCGCGGGATCGAAGTCCCTTACGATATCGCCCTCACCCACACACTTCGCCTTGTCGGCGCCAACGGCCTTAGCGTCGTCAGCGGCCTTGTCGGCGTCAGCGGCCTTGTCGGCGTCAGCGGCCTTAGCATCGTTAGCGGCCTCGGCATGCGCCCGCAACTCGGTCCACACGGCCGCCGGATAGCACTCGCGCGCCTGACGATCGTGGGTCACACGGGCGAGCGTAACCGGACCACGCGACGCTTGTATCGCGCGGCCAAAGCGTGCGCGCAGCAAGGCCGCAGGCTCAAGCGTCACGCCCTCGCGACCGAGGCTCGCCGTCAGCGTTGCCAGCGGGCCCTCCTCATGTGAGAGCGGATAACTGTCCAGGTCGACGTCGGCAAACAGCACGGCATCGTAGCTATCGGGGCGCAGGGCCGCCGCATCGGCAAGCGAAGTAAAGCGAACCTGGGCACGTGGCGCACGGTCAACCTCGTAGGTCTCGTAATCGTAGGCGGTGCTACGCTTGTCCACCTTGGTGCGAATGCCATCGAGCACGGGCACGGTCGCGGCCTGCGACACGTCGAGCGCGCGAGCATCGTTCATAAGGATGTCGATCGCGTGGCGCAGCAGGGCCACCTCCGCCTGGCGACGGGCCTGGCCGTCGAGACCACCAAGCGCGCGATCGGGCAGTGCCTCGGCAACGGCAAGCATGGCCTTGAGCGCCGTCACGGGCTTGTCACGCCACAGCGCCTGGAACACGTCCGAGACCACGCACGGCACGTTCTTAAACCAGTTCTCGTCGCTCGCCGCCTTGCGCGCGCCCCTCACCTGGCCTTGGACGCTCTGCAGCAGGCTCTTAACGCCCGCGGTAGTCTTGCTGCGCGAGAGACGCATATTCTTATCGAAGGTACGGGCATTGACGGCATCAGCGCCCGAAAGCGGACTGTAAATCCAGTCGGTAAGCTCCGGCGCGGGCCACCACTCAGTCTTAGAAGCTGCCCCTTCGTCGGCGGCCTTCATACGCTCGATCAGGTTGGCGAGCGCCGTGAACTGCCTGCCCGCAATGGATTGAGAAAACGCCGTGAACTCAACTGTCTCGGCAGCGATATGACGGGCCGCCAGACGAGAGGCGAGCTCACCGAACAGCTGGGGTGCCCGGGCAGAAACAACGAGCACGCGCACGGGGTCAGCGGGCGTTGCAGTAGCTTTATCGTCCTTGGACTCCTTGTGCGTTTTCACCAACGTATCGATGGCGTCCGCATAAGCATGGGCACGGGCATGGGGGCCGGCGACCTCAATAAAGGCAGGCTGAGCGGCGGTCCCGCAAGCGGCATCAGACGCGACGGCGTCCTCCCTCAGCGGCGCGGCCTCGAACAGCACACCGCGGGCATCAAATGCCGCGGCAAGCTCCTCGCGCATCGCCGCCTGCTCGCAGGCAAGCAGTACGACGACCTCCCCCCCATTGTTCGCCACGGCAGACAGCAGCTCGAGCAGGCCGTGCGTAATCGACGTGATACCGCGCACGCATACGGCGCGGGTGCACGCCGGCAGGTTATCGGCCAGGGCATCGGCCATAATGTCAGCCGCCTCGCAGGGCTCGACCATATCTCGACGGTCCAAACCACCCGCGTAGGCACGCAAAAGCTCGAACACACGAGCCTCGGCATCGCTTTTTGGCTCAGGCTGGCAATTGTTGCCACGGCATCGCTCGGCCGTCGTCCCCGCAACGCCCGGCAACACGTCGCGGGCCATGCGCGCAAGCATGCGCACTGTGCCCTGGCTGCGCGAAAGCGGCTGCAGGTCGGCATCGTCGAGACGCGTGACCATGTCCGAGAACAGCATCTGACGCTGCAGGTTGTCGACGAAACCGCGCCCGTCGCCCAAAAGCTCCCAAAGCGAGCGAAGCCACGATGTAGGCGTTTTGTAGTCAATACCCAGCGAAATCCCGGCTTCCGCCGCATCATGGCGACACAGGTCGAGCTCGGCAAACGTTGACGCCAGAAGCACGGCACGTCCATGGCGGGCAATAAGGTCGGCAAGCAACGCCGACTCGGCATCGCTCAAATCCGTGCCGGCATTGGTGGTATAGATTCGAACAGGCATGGTCCTCCGCTCAAACTGTTCGCAATAATCAATGTATCCATCCTACCCGCCCACGCGGACAGATTTGCCCCACGCCAACAGATTTGATCCCTTGGGGACGGAGGAAAACGGATCACCGAAGGGGTCAGTCTAACCCGGTGATCCGTTTTCCTCCGTCCTTAAGGGATCAAAAAACCGCCCCCGGAGGAGCGGTTTTGCACAATTCGTTTTTGGCGCGGCCTACTCGCCATCCTCCAGCTTAATGAGGATTTTGCGGTAGCCACCGTACTCGCCGTTGAGCGCCTTGGACACACGGCTCACCGTGGTGGACGAAGCGCCGGTACGCGCCTGAACCTCAACATAGGGCTCGCCCTCGTCCAGATAACGCGCGACCTGCAGACGCTGCGATAGATCGCAAATCTCGCGCGGCGTGCAGATATCGGTCAAAAACGCTTGGATATCTTTCTCGTCGTCCAAAAGGCTAAATGCGTGGACCAGCTGCTTGACATCAGGCTTGTCAAACATGTTCTCGATATTCATCGATCACCGCCAAACCCGCCAAAAGGCATCGAAGTTGATACTGACATCGGGCATCGTTCGCCCGTTCTATGCAATAGGGCAACGCCTGTGGCTTTTGCCCGTAGCAGTTTAGCACACCACCAAACTAAAGCGACAAAACTCTCTGCCAGCGGCGCGTTTTCTAGGACGAACGCCGTTTTGAAACCGAATGCGCACGCAAGCTCCACGAATATCTGAGACAATGGGCGCCCAAACAGAGCCGTGCCCGAGCATCTGTCCGAGTTGCAAAGGCATGTGCCTCTCACGCTCCCTCACCACGCCATGCGCAAGAAAGGATTCACACCATGCGCTTTATGCTCAACTGGCTTTTGACCTCAATCGCCATCGCGATCGCAACGTTTCTCGTCCCCGGCATTCAGCCCTTCGGCATGGCCGACGCCTGGGTCTGCTTTGCCTTCGTGGGACTGTTCCTCAACATCGTCGACTCGCTCGTTAAGCCGTTCCTGACGGTCATCTCGCTGCCACTCACTATTATCACGCTTGGTATTTTTCAGCTTGTGGTCAACAGCTTTATGCTCGAGCTGGCCAGCTACCTGTCGGTCAATCTGCTGGGCGCGGGTATCTCCATCGCCAGCTTTGGATCGGCGTTTATGGGCAGCATCCTGGTATCCATCATGCGCAGCATTCTCGACAGCATCGCCAGGAACTAAAGCGACCGGATACGGGCCGCCACAACACGCCAAAACGAAGGCCGTCCATCGCAACGATGGGCGGCCTTGTCATTTGCCAAGCCTCAGAGGACAAGAAAATCTACCATTTCTGCCCCGTCCCCCAATAGCAGGTGGGGCTAGATGACGTAGTCGTAGCCCTCGTTGGGGGCAACGAGCGTATCGAGTGTCACGCCGTCGAGGTAGTCGTTGATGAGCTTGTCCAGGTTCTTCCAAACATCGAGTGTAGGACACTCATCAGATCGCGAGCAACCTTTGCAGTCGCCGTCCAGGCATGCGACCGGTGCTAGGCTACCCTCGGTCAGGCGCAGGATCTCGCCCACCGTGTACTGCTCGGGCGGGCGCGTGAGCACGTAGCCGCCGCCCTTGCCGCGCATGCCCGAGAGCATATTGGCGCGCACGAGCGTAGCCAAAATGTTCTCCAAATATTTCTCCGAAATCCCCTGACGCGCGGCGATCTCTTTGAGGGGAATGCGGCCTGCCGCCTGATGCTCGGCCAAGTCGACCATAACGCGCAGGGCATATCTGCCCTTTGTGGAAACCAACATATATATTGCTGCCTTTCGGTCTTTTAATTCGTAGAAATTCTAGCCGAAAAATTGGTTTTGAAAATACCTATTCCCGTCAAGATGGTTAATCGACTCGTAATAATCTTCTATTTCCTATTGCATTACTAGGCTTTAGTGCCTACTATGCTTGCCAACAGCAAAACGAACAACCCATAAGGTTTGTGGGTTTCGTTGCTACACACACCGTAAAACCACACGGTATCCAGTCATTTGAACACTTTGGAGGTTCACCATGAGCAATGTGTACACATCCATTGATCAGCTTATCGGCCACACTCCGCTTCTGGAGCTCACCCACTTTGAGGCCGATGAGGACCTCAAGGCCCGCGTGCTCGTCAAGCTGGAATACTTCAACCCCGCCGGATCCGTTAAAGACCGCGTCGCCAAGAACATGATTGACGAGGCCGAGAAGGCAGGCAAGCTCGTGCGTGGCGGCGACTACACCATCATCGAGCCCACGAGCGGCAACACCGGCGTCGGCATCGCCTCGGTGGCGGCCGCCCGCGGCTACAAGGTGATCATCACCATGCCCGAGACCATGTCCGTCGAGCGCCGCAAGCTGATGCAGGCATACGGTGCGCAGCTCGTGCTCACCGACGGCTCCAAAGGCATGAAGGGCGCTATCGCCAAGGCCGAAGAGTTGCAGAAGGAGACCCCCAACAGCATCATCGCCGGCCAGTTTGTGAACCCCGCGAACCCGGCCATTCACAAGGCCACGACCGGCCCCGAGATCTGGGACGACACCGACGGCAAGGTCGACATCTTCGTCGCCGGCGTCGGCACCGGCGGCACCGTGACCGGCGTGGGCGAGTTCCTCAAGGAGCAAAACCCCGAGATTCAGGTCGTCGCCGTCGAGCCCGCCACCTCCCCGGTGCTCTCTAAGGGCCAGGCCGGCCCGCACAAGATCCAGGGTATCGGTGCCGGCTTTGTGCCCGACGTCCTCGACACCCAGGTCTACGACGAGATCATCCCCGTCGAGAACGACGACGCCTTTGCCACCGGCCGCGCCGTGGGCCACAAGGAGGGCGTGCTCGTGGGCATTTCGTCCGGCGCCGCCGTGTGGGCCGCACTGCAGCTGGCCAAGCGCCCCGAGAACGAGGGCAAGACCATCGTGGCGCTGCTCGCCGACACCGGCGAGCGCTACCTGTCCACGGCACTCTTCCAGGACTAGAGCTCTCGTTCTTAGAACGAGTCCAAGGCACGCCGGTCTCCCCTCTCTTCTGGCAGCCTGAGCTCATCCCAACAGGGTGTCCCACAGGACGCCCGAACTTGCTACAATGTCTGCGGCGCGGAACCAGCCTCCCGCGCCGCTTTTCTTTTTTGGCCACATGCCACCAAGGAGAACCTCCCCATGCACAACAAGCGCGTGCTCGTCGCCATGAGCGGCGGCGTCGATTCCAGCGTGACCGCGTATCTGCTCAAAAGTCAGGGTTACGAATGTGTCGGTGCCACCATGCGCCTCACCTGCCCCGCGCCCGATCCCACCACGGGCATGAGTAAGGTCGACCGCGACATCGCCGATGCAAAGGCCGTCGCCGAGCGCCTGGGGATACCCCATCACGTGCTCGACTTGCAGCAAACCTTCGACCGCAACGTTGTCGAGCGTTTTATGAACGCCTACCAGGAGGGGCTGACGCCCAATCCGTGCATCATCTGCAACCGCCATATTAAGTTTGGCGCGTTGCTGGATGCGGCGCTGGATATGGGCTGCGACTACATCGCCACAGGCCACTATGCCAAAACGAGCCAGGCGCCCGACGGCACCTGGCAGCTGCATCGCGGCGAGGACCCCAAAAAGGACCAGAGTTACTTTTTGTATTCGCTCACGCAGGAGCGCCTGGCGCACACGATCTTTCCGCTGGCAGGCCTAGACAAAGAGCGCGACGTGCGCCGCATAGCCGCCGAGCAGGGCTTTACCAACGCCCAGAAGGCCGAAAGCGAGGACATCTGCTTTATTCCAGACGGTGACTACGCGGGCTATATCGAGCGCCGTTGCGAACATCCCGCTGCACCGGGCGACATTGTGTGGCGCGACGGCAGCGTGGTCGGGCGCCACAACGGCGCGCTGCGCTACACCATCGGCCAGCGCAAGGGCCTGGGCGTCGCGATGGCGCATCCCGTGTACGTAACGGGTGTCGACGCCGTCAACAACACCGTACATCTGGGCGAGGCAGAGGACCTGACGGCCACGGCGCTCACGGCCAACGACTGGATCTGGAGCGCCCCTGCCGACCGCATGGAGGCCGAGCTGGATGCCGGCGGCATCCGCGTGGGCGCCAAGTACCGCTACCGTCAAAAGGACCAGGCAGCAACCCTTACACGTGGCGAAGACGGGCAAATGCTGCTAACTTTTGACGAGCCACAGCGAGCCATCGCCCCCGGCCAGGCAGTCGTCGTCTACCGCGGCGACATCGTCCTGGGCGGCGGCACCGTTACGTCAGCCATCAAATAACAGCTCCCCGCCACCGCAAGTTATAGAGGACGCCCCGGCTGGCATCGCTGCAACAACCGGGGCGGCAGGCTCGATGAGCATTGTCGATGCGTCTAGCGCTGAACGCAGGCACGAACCAGCTCGTAGGTATTGCGCACGCCGTCGATGTGGCTGCGCTCGTAGTTGTGGCTCGCGTACACGCCGGGGCCGATCAGACCATGGCGAATGTCGTAGCCGGCCGAGAGCGTGGCCTCGACGTCCGAGCCGTAATGCGGGTACACGTCGATGGCGTAATCGAGCTCGAGCTCGCGCGCGATGTTGGACAGCGTGGTTACCAGGTCGTAGTTGTAGGGGCCACCCGAATCCTTAGCGCAAATCGAAACCATGCGCTCGGTGCAGCCCAGGTCGTCACCCACGCAGCCCATGTCCACGCTGATCATCTCGCGCGTGTCAGCCGGCACAAAGGCACCGCCGTGGCCGACCTCCTCGTACACCGTAAAGAGCAGCGAAACCTTGCGCGAAAGGGTCACCTCGCCGTCAGCAACGGCGCGGGCCAGACCCAGTAGAATCGACGCCGACAGTTTGTCATCCAGGAAGCGACTCTTAATGTAGCCGCTCTCCGTCACCGTGGTACGCGGATCCATAGCGATGATATCGCCCGTCTGAATACCCAGCTCAAGCACGTCGTCCTTACTGTCGACATTCTCGTCGAGCAAGATCTCCATGTTCTTCTCGATGGTTTTGACCGGCTCATCGGCCACATGCGCCGAAGGCTCGGTATTGAGGACCACACCCGTGTAGTTATTGCCATCGCGCGTATAAACGGTGCAGTTCTCGCCATCGGCCGTAGACCACTGATGCCCGCCGAGCGTCGTGGGACGCAGGCGACCATTGTCCTTGATGGAGCGCACCATAGCGCCCAGGGTATCGACATGGCTCGCCAGGACAAGCGGCTCGCCCTCACCACCAAGCTCAACCAACACGTTGCCCTTATTGGAGCGCTCGGGGCCAAAGCCCATATCGCGCAACGTTTCCATTAGATAGTCAGTAGCCGCACGGGTATAGCCCGTAGGCGAGGCAATAGAAGTCAGCGTCTTAAGCTGGTCAGTAATAAAACCAAGCGTAGAATCCATTTGGGACACCATCCACAACTCCAAAGTCAACATCCCGTAATCAGTAAAAGCCCCAACAACGATACCATCACGCACAAATATTTACCCAGCGAGATGACCCATCGAGCTCTTCCGAACAGCGCCCGCCACGACAACGAGCCGGCGGGCCCCGCCCGTTAGCCCCAGAATCTTTCCGCAGGACAGAAGGAGGCCCCGCCGCACGTAGTGCGCAGCGGGGCCTCCGACATGTCCGAGGACGATTCTGGGGCTAACGGGCGGGGCCCGCCGAACCAGGTTAAGCAGCCGGGCAGATCTTCTTGAAGAGCTCGATGACGTCGTCGAGCGTCGCCTCGCGCGGGTTGCCCGGGAAGCAGGCGTCAGCCATGGCGTCCTTGGCCAGGACCTCGATCTCGTCGGCCTTCATGGCCTCGCAGACATGCGGGATGTTCACGTCGGCGGAGAGCTGCTTGACGGCGGCGATGGCGGCGTCGGCAGCCTCGTCGGTGCTCATGCCCGTGGTGTCAACACCCATGGCAACGGCAACCTTGGCCAGGCGCTCGGCGCAAACCGGCTTGTTGAACTCCATAGCGATCGGCAGCAGCATGGCGCAAGCGACGCCGTGCGGGGTATCGTAGTGAGCGGACAGGGTGTGAGCCATGGCGTGGTCGATGCCCAGGCCGACATTGGAGAAGCCCATGCCGGCGACATACTGGCCAAGAGCCATGCCCTCGCGGCCGGAGCCGGGCTGACCGGACTTGGCCTCGGCAACGGAGTCGCGCAGGTTCTCGCTGATCAGCTTAATAGCCTCAAAGTGGAACATGTCGGAGAGCTCCCAAGCGCCCTTGGTGGTGTAGCCCTCGATAGCGTGGGTCAGAGCGTCCATGCCGGTGGAAGCGGTCAGGCCGGCGGGCATGGAAGCCATCATGTCGGGGTCGACGACGGCGACCTCGGGGGCGTCGTTGGTATCGACGCACACGAACTTGCGGACCTTCTCGGGGTCGGTGATAACGTAGTTGATGGTCACCTCGGCAGCGGTACCGGCGGTCGTCGGCACGGCGATGGTGAACACAGCGTGGTTCTTAGTCGGAGCAACGCCCTCGAGGCTGCGGACATCGGCGAACTCGGGGTTGTTGATGATGATGCCGATAGCCTTGGCGGTGTCCATGGAGGAGCCACCACCGATGGTCACGATAGCGTCAGCCTCGGCGGCCTTAAAGGCCTCGACGCCGTCCTTGACGTTCTGGATGGTGGGGTTGGGCTTAATCTCGGAGTAGAGGCTCCAAGCAATACCGGCGGCGTCGAGCTCGTCGGTTACCTTGGCGGTAACGCCAAACTTGACCAGATCGGGGTCGGAGCAGACGAAGATCTTCTTGTAGCCACGACGCTGGAGCTCGCCGGGGATCTCCTTGATGGCGCCAGAACCATGATAAGAAATGGTGTTGAGAACGAAACGATTAGCCATTGATAGCCTCCCATCGTGTGCGGGGCGCCCATTACGCCCCACGCTATGAGTCCCATCCTAACGCTTTTGAAACAAAAAATGCATGAGAACGTCAAAAGTGTTAAAGCGTTTCAACATAATAACGGAGCCCCAGTCCTTCCCTCCCGACTGCAGCGAAGGCTAGATTATAGGAGCAATTGCCCAAAGAATACGACCAACTCAGTCTATAAATTGTTTCTGTTTTAGCAATATATGTTTGACAATACGTTTATAAAAGGATACTTTATAGTAATTAATATGCATGCAGCAAATAGTGTCATTCATTTTGTTAGAAATTGCCCATGCGGTTATTGCAGCTGCATGTACTGCAACATACAGCGTAATTCTCCGCACGAAGCAGAAGACGGTTCCAATTCAATCGAGGCGATGACGCGTGAAGGCTACTGGTCCTAAATCGAGCAAGACGGCTACAAACGAATATCGAATCTCAATTGAAGGTAACCCTTATCCGCATGCTCTGGCTCTCGTCAACCCAGCGGGAGACAACCTCAACATCAAAAGACATGGGTTCACGGGTCCACTAGGACAGCTATTGAGTCTTAAATACACCGTTTATGACGATGCAAATGAAAAGCTCTTTACTGTCGTCGACGGTGGTTTTAGTAACATGCCCAGGGTTGCGCTCATCATCGAACACAAGGAAGTTGCGGTGTTCGATTATGGCCTAAACAGACTTGAGATGAAGTGCGTAACGAACATACCGAATTACACAATAAAAGGTAACTTCCTATTTGGAGATTACGATATATTCAGTCAACGGGAAGTGAAGCTATCTTCAGTTAACGTCCTTCAATGTGATAAACAATCGTGCTTTAACATACAGGTTTTGGATAAAGCCGAATTAGCCGCCGCAATTGGAATACCCACAGCCATTGCCCTTCTGAGGGCTCGGATTGAAGAGCATCTCGAATAAATTGCAAAAAGCAGTTCGTAACAACATTCAGGAGCTAGATAGTTTTTTTCTGGCTCCTGAAGCTGTACTACATAGAGATGAAAAATAATGCGGCAAAGGGGCTGTCTCTTTGCCGCATTCGGTTACTTTCGGCAGCCCTCTTTCCAAGCCTCGGCCGCAACCTTCCAGCGAAAACGCAAGTCGCGCTCGCGGTCGATAAACATGATGGCAAACGCGACAAACAGCAGCACGCTCGCCACGACGATGGCGTGCAGGCCCATGCGCTCAATACACCAGTTGCCCAACACGGCGCCAAACACAAAGGTAAAGATCACGCCAAAGTACAGCAGGCCGTTTTCCAAAAAGCCGCGCTTGTGGGTAATGATGTAGTCGTCCACGTTTTGCAAGGCATTACGGAGGTTGCCGATACACATGGTCGTGGCGATGCCGTGTCCATGAATCTTGCGGAAGCTCTCGACCTGCATACCGCAGGCAAACGAAGTAAGGCAGTTGGCGAGCAGGTTGAAATCGCCACCGGGAATAAAACTCACGCCCAGCAAGATGACGGCTTCAAAGAACACCGTCACCTGACGCCAGTGGATCACGCTGCCAAAACGCTCGTGTACCAGGTCGGCAAGCATAATGCCCACAGCAAACGAAACCACAGGGAAGAAGTAACGCCCCGCAAGTGCCCAATTGCCCTCCGAGATGCTCACGCCCACCAGCAGGATGTTGCCCGTCTGCGCGTTGGCGAAAACATGGTCGCGCCCAATGTACGAATACACATCCATAAAGCCACCGGCGAGCGCCAAGATGATGCCCAGCTCAATGGATTCCGATATCTGTTTGGCACGCTGCATCGTCGTGCATCCTCCTTGTTGACGACTCTCTCGTGCGTTGGCGGAAACATAGCCGCCGTTCATACTGTAACCCATTGACAACATGGCGTACGCGCGAGACGGGTTCTCCAACGCGCAGATACACAGTCTGGAAACAAACGGCGGGCGCGGCACCGACACCCGAGACCTCGTGTACTCCACCAGTCTTTTTAGCCCCGTCCTAAAAAGACTGGTTACAATTACGTGCAGCATACAAACACCGGGAGGGATCGTGGCAAAAAAGCCTCAGCACGCTCAGAACAACCAGCGCAGTCAGCAGGGCAAACAGGGCCAGCAGCAAAAGCGCGGCGGTAAGGCACAGGCCACAACCGTCAAGGCGACACCCGTCCGCCCCTGGCGTCCGGGCCGCGACAAGTTCCTCCCCGTCAGCCGCGCCGACATGGATGCGCGTGGCTGGGACCAGTGCGACTTCGTCTACATCTGCGGCGACGCCTACGTGGACCATCCCAGCTTTGGCATGGCCATCGTCAGCCGCGTGCTCGACGCACACGGCTACAAAGTGGGCATTATCTGTCAGCCCGACTGGACCGATCCCGCCAGTATCACCGTGCTCGGCGAGCCGCGCCTGGGCTTTCTGGTCTCCGCCGGCAACATGGACTCCATGGTCAATCACTACTCGGTGACCAAGCATCGTCGCCACACCGATGCCTACACCCCTGGCGGTAAAGAGGGGCACCGCCCCAACCGCGCCGTCACGGTCTACGGCAACCTCATCCGCCAAACGTTCAAGGACGCGCCCATCATCATCGGCGGCATCGAGGCGAGCCTGCGTCGTCTGGCCCACTACGACTACTGGCAGGATAAGCTCAAGCGCTCGGTGCTGCTCGACTCGGGCGCCGACATCCTCATCTACGGCATGGGCGAGCACGCGATCGTCGAGATCGCCGACGCGCTCGACGCGGGCCTGCCCGTCGACCAAATCACCTATATCAACGGCACCGTCTACCGTACCAACTCGCTCGACGAGGTCTACGACTACGACCTGCTGCCCAGCTGGGACGACCTTGCCGCCGACAAGCTCAACTACGCGCGCAGCTTTAATGTGCAGCAGCAGAACATGGATCCCATCACCGGACACCGCCTGGTAGAGCCCTACCCCAACAGCGTCTATGTGGTGCAGAACCCGCCGTCGGCGACGCTCACCACCGATGAGATGGACGAGGTTGCCGAACTCCCCTACGCACGCGATTGGCATCCCGATTACGACGCGGCAGGCGGCGTGCCGGCCTTTGCCGAGATCAAGTTTTCCATCAGCTCTAACCGCGGCTGCTTTGGTGAGTGCTCGTTTTGCGCGCTGACCTTCCACCAGGGCCGCGTGCTGCAGATGCGTAGCCACGATTCGATTATGCGCGAGGCCGAGCTACTCACGCGCGACCCCGAGTTTAAGGGCTACATCAACGACGTGGGCGGACCGACGGCCAACTTTAGCCGTCCTGCCTGCGACAAACAGCTCAAGCACGGCGTGTGCAAGAACAAGCGCTGCCTGTGGCCGAGCGTGTGCAAGAACATGGTGGTCGACGAGAGCGGCTACACGCAGCTGTTGCGCGACCTGCGCCAGCTGCCAGGCGTCAAGAAGGTCTTCGTGCGCAGCGGCATCCGCTTTGACTACACCATGGCCGACGCCTCGGACGAGTTTTTGCGCGAGCTGCTGGAACACCATGTCTCGGGCCAGCTACGCGTAGCGCCCGAGCACGTGAGCGACGCGGTGCTCTCCGTGATGGGCAAGCCGAGCCGCGCCGTCTACGACGCGTTCTGCCGTAAATTTGAACGCCTGAACCGCGAATACGGACTCAAGCAGTATGTGGTGCCGTACCTAATCTCGAGCCACCCCGGTTCAACGATGAAGGAAGCCGTGGACCTTGCCGAGGCCGTGCGCGACATGGGCTACATGCCCGAGCAGGTGCAGGACTTCTACCCCACGCCGTCCACCATGTCGACCTGCATGTACTACACCGGCGTGGACCCACGCACCATGAAGCCGATCTACGTGGCACGCGACCCACACGAGAAGGCCATGCAGCGTGCGCTCATCCAATACCGCAAGCCCGAGAACTACAAGCTCGTGCGTGAGGCGCTGGAAAAAGCCGGCCGCCGCGATCTGATTGGCTACACCAAGCATTGCCTGATTCGCCCCGTGCCGCCGCGCCCGGGCGAGACATCTGCCGGCGGGGGGCATGGCACCGGCAAGAAGGGCGGCAAGGCCCACGGTGGCGTTGGCGGCGCTGGCAAGGGACCCAAAGGCAGCAAGGGGCACGGTGGCATGTCGCGTGCGCAGAACACCGCCGGGCGCAATCGCGCGGCCCAGGGGCGACAGGGCGCCAACGGCGGCGGGCGTCGCAACTAGGGCAGCGGTGCGCTCGCTGCATCCATCCCACACGCGCGGCGCAGCGACCGCATTGCCTCAACGAGGATGACGCCGGCGATGGCGACCGTAATTGCCACGTCGAACGGCGTGTTCACAAACCAGAGCAACGTCATGAGATACGACCCGGCATTAAAGGCGAAGTGCAGCAGGATCGTGTAGCGGAGCTTTCCGGTCGTCACGAGCACCCAACCAAAGATGAGGCCAGCGGCACCCGCGTAGCAACCTTGCACCCAATTCATGTGCATAAAACCGAAGATTGCCGCCTGCAGCACAATCGCCGCGGTGATACCCCACGTGCTCGGGGCCGCCCAGGGCACCATGGCGCCGTCCTGCGCACCCGCACGACGCCGGCGCTTCCAAAGTGGGCGGCACTGCGGATTAAACGCTCGAAGCGAAAACTCAAAAATAATGCCGCGTACCAGCAGCTCTTCACAAAATGGGGCGCCGAGCACCGTAGTCAGGACGGCGAGATAGCTGGTGTCGCCCATGCCTGTTTCCTCGACAAGCTCGCTGTAGTCGGCCGCAGCCTCGGGCAACAGCGACAGCACGGCGTCGGTCACGTAGCCAACGACCACCTGCAGGGCAAGGCCGATCACGATAACGCAGGCGATGCGCTTCCACGCCCCACGCGCTCCCCCGCCGAGCGGATGCGCGCATTGCCGGCGTGCCATAAACGAACGCGGCCACAGATAACGCCACCACAGCAGCGCCATTAAAAACGATGCCGTCTGCGCGACAGCCTGAAGCAATTGAATATCGAGGCCGTCAATCGAAAAGCCCATGAACACCGATGCGACGCCCAGAGCGGAGAACAAAACCACGCTCAGGGCGATATCGGCAGCGACGACGCCAAAACAGGCAAGCGCCCAAATCATCGCATTGAGCATGCCAACCTCCTCAAAACCCGGCACTTAGGGACGTTCCTTAACTGCCGGCAGAAAAGGAACGTCCCCAAATGCCGGCAGTTTGGGACAGTCATTATTGATGAGAATCGGGCGCAGTGCCAAAAGCCCCGTTGGGCGAGATGTCAAACGGGAAGGTGCCGCAGCGATTGAACGCGGCGATAAACATGCGGATGGCGTTGGACGGCGTGGTGCCCACGAGCTGGGTTGCCGCCGCGAAGGCTGCCTTCTCCTCGGGCAAGACCTTCGCGACTACGGGGGTCATGTGTTCTGCCATGGCGCTTCCTTTTTGAAACGACGGTAGTGCGGATAGATGCGGGCCACGCGGCTGGGCGACGGGCTGTGAAGGCAACCCGATTGGCCCGCATCTGGAGTTTGTTTCTACGGCGTTGGTATTACTTGGTATTCCTAAGTATTACCCCGCAGATAGAATACCACACCCGACCCCATGGGGACGAAGGAAAACGGATCATTTTGTTGCTGAGTTAGTATTTAGAGCGTGATGATATCCGAGATATCGAGGGCCTGAGCGTCGGCGACATCGTGCGTGGCAAGCAGGAGCATGCGGCCGTCGAGCAAGTCGAGCACGACCTCGGCGCATGCGTCGCGCGCAGCGGTATCTAAACCGGTAAAGGGCTCGTCAAGAATCACCGCGCCGCCCGGACACAGCAGGGCTCGAGCGATCTCGACACGACGGCGCTGCCCGCCCGAAAGCTCGGCCACGCGAGCATGCACATCGACCCCCGGCACCAGCAAGCGCAACAGGGCCGCAGCACTCGAGGCGTCCACGCGTGCATCGGCGCACACCAGCACGTTATCCAGCGCCGAGGCGGACTCGACCAAGCGTGCATCCTGAAACACCATCGAGCACGGTGCGCACTCCCCTGCCGCAAGGGCAAGGAGCGTCGACTTACCCGCACCCGAGGCGCCCATCACACAGATACGCCCACCCGCGGGCACGTTGAGCACCAGCCCGTCGAGCGCCGGCGCCCAGGGCGCGCGATCGCCCACGGCAAGCGCAAGCTCCGCTGCAGCGCCATCGCCCGCAGCCCTCGCACGCCCGCGCAGCCCATGCCCATGCGCCCGCACGGCCGCACCCCACGCCACGGGCCCCGAAACCCGCAGCAGCCACACCAGCACGCGCTCGCACGCCCATGAGGCGGCAACGACCAGCACGGTCCACGCCAGCAGATCAGCCGTCTCAATCAAAAGCTTCGCCTGATAGATGCGCTCACCCACGGTGCCCACCGCCATGCCGATCAGCTCGGCTGCCACACCGGCCTTCCAGCTCATGCCGATCACGGCACGCGCACACGAAAGCACAAACGGCAGGACTTCGCGCCAGGTATGGGCGCAAAACAGTCGCCAGCCGCGCACGCCATGCAGACGGAACATCTGCTCCAGTGGCTTATCCACCTGCGACAAGCCTTCGACCAGTGAGAAATATACGCCCGGCAGCGCCATCAAAAAGACCGCCGCGATGCTCACACGTGCCGACCCCAACCAAATAAGCAGCAGGACCACCACGCAGGCAACCGGCGTCGCCTTAACAAACGAAAGCGCCGGCGCCACCAAGCGGGCAAACGCCCGCGACCGTACAGAAATCCCGGCCAACAAACCGCCGCATACCGCGGCAAGCGCCAGCCCGCCCAGTATCCGCGCGCCCGAGCCCGCCAGAATCGCCCACGTGCCGGCATCGCATATCAGGCGCAGCAGCGCCAAGGCAACAGCACCCGGCCCCGGCAAAATCAGCGGCTGCGCCACCAGCGCCGCCACCAGCACCCACACAGCAAGCCAAAAGGCGGCGACGGCACCTGCTGCCGACACCGCCTTCATACGCTCTGTCATTTGTCGAGCAAACGCACGCACGGGCTACTCCATGTAGTAGAAATCATCGGCCGGGAGCTTACCGCCCACGGCGCTCGCGTCCGCATCGGCCAGCACCTGCAGGTACCCACAGAGCGCCGCCTTCATATCCTTGCCCGTCTGGCAGACAAGCATGCACCCGGGAATCGCCTTCTCGGCGATCTTGGCGTTGTCCACGATGCCGGCATCGACCACGGCCTGCGCCCAGTCTGCCGGCGCCGCATTGACAGCCTTAACGCTCGCCGCATGGCAGCTCAAGAACTCCGCAACGGCCTCGGGATGCTCCTCGGCAAAGGCACGGCGCACCACGGTCACGCCCGTCAGCAAACGGGAGCCCGTGTCACCCGCGAGCTCGTCCCACACATCGGTCAGGCTCACCGGTGCCGACAGCTTGCCCTCGCTCTTGGCGATGGCAGCGGTCTTGAATGGCTCCGGCAGCACGCCCACGGCGGACGGGTCGGCAAGCAGGGCCGACAGCACCTCGGTGGGTTCGCTCTTAAACTCGAGCGTCACTTGACCGGTCAGGCCCGCGCGCTCCAGCAGGTAGTTCATGACGTACTCCGGCGTGGTGCCCTTGCCCGTCATGTAGACGGTACGACCCGCCAGATCGCCAAACGAGGCCACGCCTGCGTCGCCCGTCACAACGTTCAGCACGCCCAGCGTGTTGATGTCGATGACCTGCACCGCACCCTCGGTCTTGTTGTAGAGCACGCTCGCCAAGTTGGCCGGCACCAGGGCAATGTCGATATCGCCCTGAATGACCTTGGGCACAATCTCGTCGGCCGCGGCGCTGATCGCAAAGTCGAACTCATTGTCCGTCTCGCCATCGGCAGCCTGGTCCATAAACTGCACCAGACCGATCGACGTCGGTCCCTTGAGCGAGGCAACGCGCACCTCGACCGACTCAGCGGCAGCGCCACTCGCCGCAGACCCAGCAGCCGAACCCGCAGAAGACCTCGCCCCCGCAGCTCCGCCGCCACAGCCAACCAGCGCAAGCGACAACGCGCCCGCGGCAAGCGCCGAGGCAAATCCCCGGCGCGACATTTCAAAATCAAACGCGCGCATCGCTAGCACGTCCCCTCGTTAGGCATCGTCCATGCGTGATGGTCGGTATGCAGCAATCCCTCGGCCAGAGGCGACAGCGGCGCACCCAAGAACTCGCGATAGCACGCCTGGACATCGGGATTCTCGTGCGAGAAGCGAATCTTGGCGTTCGCATCGAGGCCCCACAGTACCTGGCCGCGCTCGGCTGCCAGCTCACAGCCGTCATGGATGGGCTGACCGCCGCCACCGACGCAGCCGCCCGGGCATGCCATAACCTCAACGAAGTCATAACTCACGCGGCCGTCGCGAATCGCGTCGAGCAGACGGGCAGCGTTTCCCAGCCCGTGTGCCACGGCGACGCGCACCTTGGTGCCATCGATATCGGCCACGGCTTCCTTCCAGCCGTCCAGGCCGCGCACGTCGGTAAAGAAGTCGGCGTCGGGGTTCTCGCCCGTCACCAGGTAATATGCCGAGCGCACGGCGGCCTCCATCACGCCGCCCGTGGCGCCAAAGATCACACCCGCGCCCGTGCCAAAGCCCAGCGGCGTATCGAGCGGCTCCTCGACCAGCGTGCCGACGCTCACGTGGCTTGCGCGGATCATGCGTACCATCTCGCGCACCGTCAGCGCAACGTCCACGTCGGGCGCGCCGTCCTCGCCCACCATGCTCGACAGCGCACACTCGGCCTTTTTGGCCGTGCACGGCATCACGGACACCACAAACAGGCGCTCGGGCTCCACGCCCAGAACCTTGGCGTAATAAGTCTTGGCGACAGCGCCAAACATCTGCTGCGGCGACTTGGACGTGGACAGGCTGTCAACAAACTCCGGATAGCGCGCCTTCACAAAGCGTACCCAGCCCGGGCAGCAGCTCGTGAACATGGGCCAGCCGCGGCTGTCGCCCTCGCCCTTGGCGGCCTTACCCAGGCGCTCGAGCAGCTCGGAGCCCTCCTCCATAATGGTGAGGTCGGCCGAGAAATCAGTATCGAACACGTACTCAAAGCCCACACGGCGCAGTGCGCAGGCCAGGCGCTCGACGGTGGCCTCCTCGCGCGGAATGCCGAGCTCCTCGCCCCAAGCGCTACGCACGGCCGGCGCGATCTGCACCAACACGATCTTGTCGGGATCAGCGAGAGCGTCGAACACGGCCTCGGTGTCATCGCGCTCGCGCAGCGCGCCTGTCGGGCAATGCGTGATGCATTGACCGCACGCGACGCAATCGGTCTTGCCGATCGGCGCACGCCCGCGGGTGCCCACGGCGGTATGCGTGGCGCGGTTGGTCAGGTCCCAAATCCCTAAGCCCTGCACGCTCTCGCACACCTTGATGCAGCGCATACATTTGATGCACTTGTCGTTGTCGCGGATGATGGGAAAGTCGAAGTCCCAGCCCTCGCGCGCCAGGTGCTGCTCGTACGGCAGATAGAAGATGCCCAGGTCGTTGGCGATGGTCTGCAGGTTGCAGTTACCACTGCGCACGCAGCTCGTACAGCGCGAGTCGTGCTGGGACAGCAGCAGCTGCACGTTGGTGCGACGCGCCTCGCGGGCCTTGGGGCTGTTGGTGTGGACCACCATGCCGTCGAGTACGTAGTTGTTGCAGGCGGCAACCAGCTGGTCGCAGCCCTCAACCTCGACCACGCACACACGGCAGCCGCCGATCTCGTTCAGATCGCGCAGATAGCACAGGGTGGGAATCTGGATGCCGACGGACTTGGCCGCATCCAGGATCGTGGTGTGCTCGGGCACCACGACCTCGCAGTTATCGATCGTGAGCTTGACCATGTTGAGTGCTCCGCTTTCGGTGTTGTCGCTGACAGTGGTTTTGTTGGGCTCTACAATTCCAGGTTCCTCCCTCCGCGGAACGCGCCAAAGCCAAAGTGGTCGCAACGCAGGCAGCGGCTTGCCTCCTGGCGTGCCTCTTCCTCGGTAAGGCCCTGCTCGACCAGATTCCAATCGCGGATGCGCTCGCCGGCCTCGCGCTCGCCCAGCTCGCAGCGGCCGCACTCGTGCTTGCCCTTAAACTGCACGGTCGGCAGCTCAACGTCGAGCTTGATCTTGTGGTCGAAGCCCAGGTAGCGGTCGATATTTGCCGAAGCAACGCGGCCGGCGTTGATGGCCCGGATGACGGTGGCGGGACCGGTCTGGCAGTCGCCGCCGCTAAAGAGGCCGTCGAAGTTGGGCACGGCGCCATCCGAATCGGTGACGACGCGACCCCACTTGCAGACGATGCCCATGTCCTCAAACGGCTTGGAATCGATGTCCTGGCCAATGGCCACGAACACGCGCTCGCAGGGAATGACGCGCTCGGGCGTGGCGGCGGCACGCGGGGCCGGACGACCGCGACGGGGCTCGCCGATAATCTGCGGCTGCACGCGCAGGCCGCTCACGCGACCGTCCTCGCCCGTCTCGATGGCGAGCGGCGCCGTCAGCTCCAGAACCTCGCAGCCCTCGGCCTGGGCACCGGCAATCTCGGCGTCCTGAGCCGTCATATCGCAGATGCGGCGGCGGTAGACAATGCTCACCTTTTCGGCACCGCAGCGCACGGCAGAGCGCGCCACGTCCATGGCCACGTTGCCGCCGCCGATGACGCACACGCGCTGGCCGCTCAGGTCGGGCAGCTCGTCGTCACCGATGGCGCGCAGCATCTTGACGGCCGACTCCACGCCGGGCGCCTCTTCGCCCGGAAGGCCGAGCTTCTTATCGCTGTGGGCGCCAATGGCCAGGTAGACGACATCGAACTCGTCGCGCAGGCGGGCAAGCTCCTCGCCGTTGACGGAGTGATCGAGCTCAACGTCGATGCCGGCGCTCAAAATCCAGTCGATCTCGGCCTGCAGGCGCTCGCGCGGCAGACGATAGCTGGGGATGCCATAGCGCAGCATGCCGCCCAGGTGGTGGCGCTGCTCAAAGATGGTCACCTTATGGCCCATCACGGCCAGGTAGTAGGCGCAGGAAAGGCCGGCCGGGCCGCCGCCGATCACGGCGACGCGCTTGCCGGTATTGTCCACTACATGCGGCTTGTGGTCGTTGAGCTCACCGTGCTCGACGGCAAAACGCTTGAGGGCGAGGATGTTCATGGGGTCGTCGACCATGCCACGGCGGCAGTGCATCTCGCAGGGATGCTCGCACACCAGGCCGCAGACGAGCGGCAGCGGATTGTTCTTGCGGATGACCTTGACGGCGTCGGCATAGCGGCCGGCCTCGACCAGCGAAATGTACCCGGGAATGTCGACGTGCGCCGGGCAGCCCGAAACGCACGGGACGCGGGCCTCGCGGTCAAAGCCGCAGGAGCGCTCGCGGATGTGATGCTCAAAATCGTCGCGGAAGCCGCGAATGGCCGTGAGTGCCATGGCGCCAGCTTCGTAGCCGATGGCGCAATCGCTCGAAAGATAGATGGTGCGGGCGGTGCGCTCAATCAAGTTGAGCGTGGACTCATCGGCGCGCCCTTCGAGCACATCGGCGAGCAGGTCGCTCAGCGCGCTCAGGCCCACGCGGCAGGGCGTGCACTTGCCGCAGCTCTGGGTGGAGCACAGATTGACGAGCGCTGCCGTAAACTCAACGGGGCACGGGGCGAGCGAACTCACCGCCAGACGACGTCCGAGCGCATCGTGCAGGTCGTCCATGACGGCCTGAGCGTGGCTGCGTTCCATTACGTGCAGTCGAGCCATAAGATCCCCTCTCACATGGCAGCCCGGAGGCGAGGCCGGGCGAAGTTGCTACACGCACAACACTGACCTAAAAAGTTGTTAGGTCTCCACGCAGTTCGGCAGGCGGTATGAAATGTCACCCTCGGCGGTGAAATAGAACATTACCGCAGATAAATGCCATATTTGGTAAAACGCGTTACCAAATGACAATGCCCCGCCCACGCAATCACGTGGACGGGGCATTGCTCCAGGTATGCGGCCAGCGACCCTGTTGCTTTTACTTAAGCTCGGGCCAGTAACCCTTGTTGGCCTCGATCATGTCGTCGAGAACCTCCTTGGCGACCTTCATCGAAGGCACGGTCTTGTTCAGCGTAAAGGCCTTGAGCGCCTTCTCGTAAGAACCCTCGATCGTAGCCTCGACCACGAGCTTCTCGGAGTTCAGCTGCTGCATCATGAGGCCCTGCTGGAACAGAGGAATGTTGTCGCGGCTGATGACCTCGGGGCCATTCTTGCCAATGTAGGCAGGCAGCTCGACCATAGCGTCGTAGGGCATGTTGGGGATAGCGCCCTTGTTCTCGCAAATGACCAGGAAGCGCTGCTTGGTGTCGTTCTTCAGAGCGATAGCCAAATCGGCAATCCAGTCGCCGTGGCTGCCCGCATAGAACGTGCTCTCGTCGATCTCGCCCGTCTTCTCGTAGTGGTCGATGCCGTCGAAGAGGTTCTTCTCACGCGTCTCCTCAACCTCGTTAGCACGGGTGCGCTCGGGGTTGGAATGCTCGACGAACTCCTTCTGCTGCAGGTAGTAGTTCAGATACGTGTTGGGCAGGTACTCCGGGAAGCACTCCATGATCTCGTACTCGCCCTTCCAGACGTAGTACCAGCTGCCCTTGGTGTGGCGGTTCTGCTCGGGGTGCTCGTCAGTGGCCTCCTCGGGCTTCTTTGCCATGAGCGAGCCCATGCCCTTGAGGTAGGAGTCGGGCAGCAGAATCTCATGCTCCTTGATGTACTCGCGCAGCTGCGGGAGCACCTCCTCGCCCTTGTGGCGGATCGAGGTGAACCAACCAAAGTGGTTGAGGCCAAAGTAATCGTACTCGACATCCTTCTTGTCGATATCGAGTGCGGCGCAAACCACGTCGATGATCGCGATCGGCATGTCGCAGATGTTGATGATGCGAGCGTTGGGACGCAGCACGCGGCAGCCCTCGGACACGATGGCAGCAGGGTTGGAGTAGTTGAGAATCCAGTAGTCCTTCTTAGCGTACTTCTCAACGTCATCGATCAGCTCGACCATGGGGAAGATGGTGCGCATGCCGTAGGCAAGGCCGCCGCAGCCGCAGGTCTCCTGGCCCACGCAGCCGTGACGCAGCGGAATCTTCTCGTCCTGCTCGCGCATGGCATAGCCGCCCACGCGCATCTGGGCAAACACGAAGCTCGCGTCCGTAAAGGCAGTCTCCTTGTCGGTGGTCACCATGAGCTTGATGTCCAGGCCGAGGTCCTCGTGCAAAATCCAGTCCACGAGCACGCCGATCTTGCGCTGGCGCTCCTCGTTGATGTCGTACAGACGAATCTCGTCAACGTCGAGCTCGTCCTTGCGCAGGGCGATGGATTTGACGATGCCGGGGGTAAAGGTGGATCCGCCACCACACAGAGTAATGATCATTGTTTACTGCTCCTTCTCAATTGCGTTTTCGACCTTGTCACGCATCTCGGCGACCTTCATGCCAAAGATGATCTGGATATTATTGCCGTTGCGGTTGATGCCGCTGTTGGGCACGTGGTTGATGAGGTCCTCATTGATGAGGTCCGGGTTCTTAACGTTCACGCGGAGACGCGTAAAGCAGTTCTCGAGCTCCTCGATGTTGTCCTTGCCACCAAGACCTGCGACCAGGTCGGCGATGCCTGCATCGACGCCCTCTGCGGGAGCCGCGGCAACAGCGCCCTGCTTCACCGCGACAGACGCGGCGGCCTCGCCCTCGGCAACGGACTCGGCGAGCTCGGACTCTTCCTCGCGACCAGGCGTGTGGAGGTTGAGCTTCTTAATAAGGAAGGTGAAGAGGAAGAAGTACAGAGCGGCGTTGACGACTCCAAGCACCAGCATAACCGGCCAGTTGGTCTTATCGACACCGAGGACCAGGTTGGAGACCACGATGTTGATGATGCCGCCTGCAGTCGAAGCGGGCACGGAGAGGACCTTGAGCAGGACCAGGAAGATACCGGAAAGAACCGAGTGAACGACAAAGAGCACGGGAGCGGCAAAGACAAAGAGGAAGTCCATGGGCTCGGTGACACAGGAGAGCACGGCGGTGATGATCAGCGGGATGATAACGGCCTTGGTCTTATCCTTGTTCCCCTTGTAAGCGGTGAAGATAAAGGCGAGACCGATACCGATGTAGGGCCACAGGTTGTTGAAGGTGTAGCTGTTGAAGTAGGTGCTATCGGAGAAGGGCTGGCCCGTCATTGCCATCTCGGCGACACGGATGGGATAGGCGCCGGCGATAACCTGATCGCCCAGCGTCAGGGTGCCGCCCACATCGGAGAACTGGAACGGGGTGTAGATGAGGTGATGCAGACCGGTAGGAACGAGCAGCTTGTTGAGCATGCCGTAGATAAACAGACCGATGTTGCCCGACTCCTTAATGATGCCGGCAACGGAGGAGATGGCACCCTGAACCGGAGGCCAAACGATGCAGAAGCCAGCACCCATGATCCAGGAAATGATGATCATGATCAGGAACGGAAAACGAACGCCCGAGAACATCGAAAGGGCAATGGGGAACTGCTTGTTCGAGTACTTGTTGAACACGGCACCGGTGATGCAACCAAGAATGATGCCGCCAAACACGCCGGTATCGAGCACCTGAATGCCCATAACGGTGCTCTGGCCGGTTCCGGTAAGGCCGAGCATGCCGCTCGCTTCGGCAAGAGAGCCGGTGGCGTTGAGCACGATGTTGTTAGCCTGCAGGAACAGGAAGAACGACATCAGGGCGATCAGCGAAGCATGGCCCTTGTTCTTCTTTGCCATGGCGCCGGCGATGCCCACGCAGAACAGAATCGAGAGGTTGTTGATGATAAACATCAGCGACTGATAGACAACGGCGCCCACAAGCTGGAACGGACCGGAGCCCAGCACAGGGATCACGGCGCAGATGGTCTTGTTGGTCAGAATAATGCCCACGATGAGCAGAATGCCGGCAACCGAGAGATACATCATCGGCTGAACGATTGACTTCGCGAACACCTCCAACGGCGCTTTGAAATTGAACTTCTTTTTTGCGGTCATAGCGGTACTCCCCTTCCTTTTCCGCAAATTAAGACAGATGTGCCCTGGACAAGACCGTGAGCCTTGCCTTATATCAATCGATGTGTGGGCACGTTATGCCTAGAGACCAGGTTCTCCAAGCAGGTTAACAATGTGATATGCGAGATAACTCTTCTCGGCATCGGTAACGACAACGTTATAGGTAGACGCTAAGTGGTCGGCAATTGACTCCGCACACGAGAACGCCCTCGGATACGCCGTTTCATCGATACGGAACAGCGCGTCGCCATTGACCTGCCCCGCCGCGGGATCGAGCGCCCGCTGCGCAAAAAACTGCAGATGGCGAACGAAACGCTCGTACGGCAACGAGGTGACGTCAAGGGTCGTGGCATAGTGCTCGGAAACAATCGCGAGCACGTCGCGAACAAGCTGGACCGAAACAATCAGACGGTCAGAGCGCTGCGGCATGGTGGCGTTGACGATATGCAGCGTAATAAAACCCTGCTCTTCTTCGCTCATCTGGATGCCCATATACTCCTTGATAATCTGCAGCGCACGGCCCGCAAGCGCATACTCCTTGCGATAGAACTGCTGGATCTCGAGCAGCAACGGATTCTCGCAGGGGACGCCCTTACGCTCGCGCTCCAAAGCAAGACTGATATGGTCTGCGAGAGCAATGAGAATCTTGTCGTTGATATCAACATTGAGCTCTCGACGGAGCATCTGAACAATGTCCTCGGCAATCACGAGGTTGACGGTGGGGATGGACTCCAAAAGATGTGCCAAGCGGTCAATCGTACGCGAATCCTGAGAAGTGCCCTCCTGCAGCGCATAGGTCTTTTCGACCGATGCTTCATCGATAGCGTCGCCGGCATGACGGCCAAAGCAGAGGCCTCGACCGATGACAATGAGCTCGGAGCCATCGTCCGAAGTGACCATTGCGACGTTGTTGTTGAAAACTCGCTTGATAACCACGGTACCCACCACAAGAATTTACTCGGAAAGCCAGACGACAGGCTCTTTAACAGCAACAGGGCCGGAAGCGTGCTCACGAAGAGTCGAGTTCTCCGAACGCTCGCACACGATAACGAAGACCGTGGGATCGAAGCCGGCGGCGCGGACCGCGTCGAAATCGACCTCGACGAGGGGCTGGCCCGCGTCGACATGGTCACCCTGGGCAACAAGCGCATGGAAGCCCTTGCCCTCAAGTTTAACAGTGTCGATTCCGATATGCAGCATCACCTGAGCAGAGCTGTCGTCGGACATGATGCCCAGCGCGTGCTCAGTCGGAAACAACGCCGCGACGGTGCCGGAAACAGGAGCGCACACCGTTCCCTCTTGGGGAACCACGGCAACGCCATCGCCCACGGCACGGCTGCTAAAAGCGGGGTCATTGGTATTTTCTAGATGAACAAGCTCGCCGGAAACGGGAGCGAGGATTTCGAACTCGGAAGCTGCAGTCTTCTGCTCATCCGAACCGCCCATCAGGCGAGAAAAGAAACCCATGGTGGCATGTCCCTTCATAAATATAGCCCAACCAAAATCAAGCGAATGCATCCATAGAGACACACTCGTTCAAAGACTTTGGTTAGGCCCACGTCCGAGGGACTCGGTAACCTTCCGCATTTCTTTTTACGGGAGTTATTTTAGACAAGCCCAAAGCCAGAATAGTCATTATGACCGGTGAGCGGTATTTTTTCTTCGATAAACGGTATTTAGGCAGCACTTGGGGACGTTCCTTTTCTGCCGGCACTCGGGGACACTCCTCACTCTGGTGCATTGGGGACAGGTTTGTTTGCACCAGGTTGGTGCAGATTAACCTGGCCCCATTGCACCAATTTCGTATGCGCTAGACAAAGAGCTCGCATTCCTTCCGCACGACGCAAACCTTGCTCAGCATCTGGGAAACAGCGGATAGCTTGTTGGGATCAAGCTTACGAGCGCCTCGCGGGCATACGGCAATGCAGCGCATGCAGGAGATGCACGCCTCGCCAGCTGCTCGTTTGGGGTCACCCTTGTCGATAGCACAAACGGGGCACGCCGCGGCGCATGCACCGCAGGAGACGCAATCCTCTGTTGCCTCAGGTGCCATGCGGTGACCTCTGGCTTGTTTGTAAGGACGATTGCCGGGAATAGAGGGCTCGGATGTATCCTCAGCCAACAGCTTTTGCTGAATTTGCTGCGCAAACTCTGCGAGCTGCGCCGCATCCTGCACATCCGGACGACCGGCAGCAAACTGTCGCGCAATGGAATGTTCTGCAATGGCTGCAACTGCCGCGATTACCCGGAATCCCGCATGCTTCGCAACGTCCTCCAGCTCTACGAGCGTGTCCTCAAACGCGCGGTTTCCGTATACACAAACCAAAACAGCCCGAGCCCCGTTGCCGCGCACCATGCCCAACCGGTCAGCCACCACAGCCGGAATTCTACCGGCATACGCCGGCACAGAGATTACGGCCACGTCGTCCTCAGTCATCGAGACAGCGCTGAGATCTAGCCCGCTATCGGTCAGATCGACGGTAACGGTATTATTGTCCAGCGCCCCGGCCACAAGGCCAGACACCTTCCGCGTTCCACCCGTCGGACTAAACACAATTTCGAATACGCTCATCGAGGCACCCTCTCCCTACGCCTGGCAACGCGTCAAGCCGTTTTCACATTCAGACAGAGTATACGGCGCATGGGGAGAGCTCCCCGTTTCGGTGCGCCAGGCACCCCAATGCACCCACCCTACGCTGTCTGCCTCTTCGTTTTGTATAAATTACGGTACAGATTGTATATATTTACGGGATACCGCCGCGTTCTCCTGAGGTACCCCATCCTGGCCCGTGCAAAAAACGGAGTATTCTGCAACGTGACCGCGCCAGCACCGCCGCGGATGGGCAAAACTGTAGGGCGCCGCATCCTTTTAAGTCCCGACATGGCGAGAATGACGCGCCCCTGCTCCGGAAAACGACGAAATCTGACTCAGAACGCTCGCTAGGGATATCCGAAGGCCACCGTTGGCGACGTCAAATCATATGCAGACAACTCGAACTGCAGAATACTCCAAAAAATGCACGGCGCACCCCATGGGACCCATTGCCGCATGGTAGGAAACAGGCCCACGGCATCCTCTAGATGCATTCCCGAGGAAATCACATTTGAACTAGCGATCGGATACGGCAAACAAAAAGGGCCCCGAGCGTAGTTGCTCGGGGCCCTTGGTTCACCTCGCTCTAGCGGGCGATGCGTGCGTTATTTGCGCTTGCCGCCGCCGTCACCGGGGCGACGGGAGCTGCTACCGCGCTTGCCACCACGACTATTGCCATAGCTGCCACGGTTATCGCGACCGCCGGCACGACCGCCACGGGAACCGGCCTGGTTGCCGCCGCGACCACCACGGTAGCCGCCGCGACGCTCTTCGCGGGTATCGTCGTAGTTGCGCCAGTCATCGCGACGATCGCGGCTGGCACGCGGGTCACGACGATCGCGCGACTCGTTAGAACGACCAGCACCGCCGCGGCCGCCGTTACCACGAGCGCCCTCGCCGCCGCGACGCTCGTCTCGGCCACTGCGCTCGTCATCGCGACCGGAACGACGACGGTCGCCCGAGCCGCGCTTGCCGCCACGCGAGCCACGGCCCTCGTCCTCGCGCTCGACACGACGACGGCCACCGCGGTCCTCGTCCTCGCGGCGACGGCGATGCGCCTCGCCCTGGAACTGCTTGGCACGACGCTCGGCACGGTTACCGCGCGGGGCCTGCTCGACGGCGGCAGCACCGCCGCGCTCCTCGGCAGCCACCTCGCGGGCCACGCTCTCCACAGCCTCGTCCACGCGAGCCTGAACGCCCTCGCGCACGCGGGTCTTGCCGCCGCGCTTGGGACGGCTCGGACGCTCGCCGTCGCCGCGGCGCTCGTCGCGACCGCGGTTGGAACGACCAGCCACGTCGCCGTAATCGTCGCCGTTGCGCTTGCCGTCGCGACGCGCTTGCTCGAGTTTCTTCTTGCTCTTGGACTTGCCGCGCTTGGTCTTCTTCTTCACCTTAAAGGCGGCAGGATCGCGCTCGGGGTCAACGGCGGGCGGGTTGGGACCCACGTGCAGGTCGCCCGCTTCGTAAATATCGGCCGTCTTGTCCATGAGCTTCTCAATCTCGTAGAACTCGTCGACGTCCTGCTCGGTCACAAACGTAATGGCCCAGCCCAGCTCGCCGGCGCGGCCCGTACGGCCAATGCGGTGGATATAGTCGGTCGGCTCGGCCGGCACGTCAAAGTTCACGACGTAGCGCACGTCGCTAATGTCGATGCCGCGGGCGAGAACATCGGTTGCCACCAGCACGTCGACGGTGCCGTCGCGGAAGGCAGAAAGCGCGCGCTCGCGCTGGGCCTGGCTGCGGTTGCCGTGAATCGCGGCGGCCTTGATGCCCTTGCGCTCGAGGCGACGGCAGCAGCTGTCGGCGCGGTGCTTGGTGCGCATAAAGACGATGGTGCGCTCCGGGCCCTCCTTCTTGAGGAACTCGGGCAGCAGGTTGTTCTTGGCCTCGATGGACACCGGGAACACAAACTGGTCGACAGTGTCGGCGGTCGACGTGGCAGGCGCGATCTCCACGCGGGCCGGGTCGCTCACCAGGTCGGTGATCTCGCCCACGGCCTCCTCGTCGAGCGTGGCCGAGAACAGCAGCGTCTGTCGCTCGGCCGGCGTCTCGCGCACAATACGGCGAACGGCGGGCAAAAAGCCCATATCGAGCATGCGATCGGCCTCGTCGAGCACCAGCACCTTGACCTCGTTCAGATGGCAGGCTCCCTGCTCGATCAGATCGACCAGACGGCCCGGCGTTGCGACCAGGATGTCGCAGCCGTACTTGAGGGCAGCGGTCTGCGGCTTGTAGCTCACGCCACCCACGACGGTCACGGCAACGTGGCCGGTGACGTCGGCGATCTTGCTCGCGACCTCGTCGATCTGCTGGGCAAGCTCGCGCGTGGGAGTGATGACGAGCATCACGGGACCGCGGCCGTTGCCCTCGGGCTTCTTGGCGCCGCGACGACGGTTGCGGCCGCCGCGCTCGCGTACGGGTTTGGGAGGAGCGATGTGCTCCAGGTTGTTCATGGTCGGCAGCAAGAAGGCGGCCGTCTTGCCGGTGCCGGTCTGGGCGGCGGCAAGCAGGTCGCGACCCTCGAGTACCACGGGGATGGAGCCGGCCTGAACGGGCGTGGGCGCCGTGTAGCCCAGATTCTCGATAGCACGGAGCATCTCGTCCGAAAGCCCCAGCTCGTCAAAGGCGGGCAGGCTCTCGGTAGCGGACTCGACGGCTTGGGCGGCATTGGCCTCATCGGCAGCATCGAAGGCAGCCTGGGTCATGGCCTCGCGGGTCTCGTCCAGAATCTCGGCGTCGGTGACGTCGGATACAGAATTACGCATATGTTGTTGTTCCTTATCTGCACGCGCAATGGGCACGGCATGCGGCCGCGCGGGCGTGCTTGGTAGTGCGCTAATACATACAAAAACGGGTGCGCACAGAGAGGACGTTGCTCAGCACGCTGGCGATCGCTTTGGCAGCCCTATCACGCGCCGTCCAGACGCAGCAGCACTAAGCGATGGAGCAGATTCGCCGCGGGTTAGTATACCCGTGCTTCGCATGCCCCCACGTAAACCACAGATGACGAGGCGGACGCGGCGGGCCCGGCTGATTGTCTCAATCTGTAACGGCTGCGAAGCAAAACCGGCCCTAAATGTTACAGAACAAGACAGAGGGGGATTTCCGTCCAGTCCAAACCAAATCTCTCAGTCTTCCTGCAATTTCGAACATGTGGCCTATAATGTTGCTTTGGTTACGCTATATATTGCGCAGCCATTTAATACGTCGCCCACCGGGGGCCATTAATTCCTATCGCCATATTGGCTAGGAAGCAATCAAAGGAGGTATCCGTGGCAGCAGAGACGCCTTGCTCGGTCCTCTATAACGATATTCGCTCGTTCGGCGGTCTTAAACATCTCGAGATCGCCCGAATGCTCATCAATGGAAACTCTTATCTCGGCAGTACCCTGCTCGAGAAATGCTCTTCCAACCGCTCGTATCTCACCCGTTACATCGTCCATCGCGAGCCTGACCAGTGCGCGCCCGCCATCTACAGCGACTTTGCCGTCACCACGCTCAATCTTTCCGCGGCAATCTGCAGCAAGCTCGGCGGCGGCGAGTCCGCCTATCAGGCAATCGCCGAGCACTATCGCGGCCCGGCCGCCAACGAAATGATGTCGGCTCTCGCCAGCTACAAGCTGGACAGCCGCCTATATGCAAATGCCCTCAATCACATCGACAACTTTGACGGCAATGCCGTGCGCGAGAAGAGTACGCTTTACCTTATGCTCTTTGTGGCAACGGGAGCGCTCGCCGATCCCGTTCAGGGCGTGGCCACCGTCGAGCGCTTTTGCAACAGCAAGACGGGCGGGCACTTTGGCACCACCGAAACTACCGTCGGGCGTGGCTTTATGAGCAGCCTGGAGCAGCCGCGCGCCGTCGCCCCCAACCTCGGTCTGCTCAGGACACATGCCGACAACTGCGTCGACATGCAAATCCATCCCCTCACACGCGATCCGCGCGGCACCGTGATTGGTTCTTTGCCCAAAACCTCGCCCAGCATCACCGATGTAGGCGCTGATGCATCGCGTGAGCATCTCCGCATTTGGCTCGAGGGTGGGCACTGGTACGCCCAGGGCCTTGGATCGACCAACGGCACAGTGCTCGAATCGGGCGCGGGCGACGGCGATATTGTGATTGAGCCGCCCCGCGACCAACGAGAGCCCGGCAAAGTCTATCCCCCGGTGGAAATCGAAAACAGCGACAGGCTCCATCTGGGTCTCTACACGACATTCCTTGTCATCGTGGACTAGCGCGGACGGCGATCGAAAGACGGTCGCCGTCCGTCTTTCGTCTTCCACCTTCTGCGTCGTAAACGACAATACTCAACGGTATACGTGGGTAGTGCGGCTATCATGGTATTTTACCGATATCCGCACTGCCCACGTATACGCGCGGCAACCCATGCCAGACAAAGGAACGCCATGGATACTACCGATAGCGCCTATGGCGACAAACTCATCCGTCTTGACACGTTCGACACCGCCGTGGCGGTCGACCCCAGCGCCGAGGACGACGCCAAGCGTCGGTTTATGACGCTTATTCTCCAGACGGCCCACCGCGACAACGGCAACATCGGGCACGTGCTGCGCGCGACCAACACGAGCGGCGAGGTCTTTGCCGTCAAGCTACTCAAGGACAACGCCGTCCTTTCCGACCAGACGCCCGATCGCTCCGCCGAGCAAGCGGCTGCGCACCTGGCTAACACCGCCGCGCTGTTCGAGGAGTACCGTCATCTGTGTACCGTCTCGCACCTGCGCGGATTTCCGCGCGTCTATGGCTACGGTTCATGCGAGGACGACCCGCTCATCCTCATGGAGTGGGTCGAGGGAACCTCACTCAAGCAGGCGCTGCCTTTGCTTCCGCACGATGCCTCGGGCGGGCTAACCACCCAGATGGTGGCCGCCGTCGGAAACGCCGTGCTTCGCGCACTCCTGATGACCCAGGGACTCGTAAATCCGGTCGTCCATCGCGACCTGTCGCCCGCTAATATCATGTTCCGCACCACCAGTCGAACGCTCGAGCAACAGATCGTCGATTGCTCCTTTGACCCCTGTCTCATCGACATGGGCTCCGCGACCGTGGCCCTCGGCGACGACACGATCACCCGGCGCGCCGACATCTGGCGCTTTGCCACGCCCGCATACGCCGCACCCGAGATGCTCACGCAGGATATCGAAGGCATCGCGGCCCTTCGCCGTTCGCCCGCCATCGACGTCTACGCGCTTTCGGGCATTCTGTACCAGCTCTACAGCGGTCGCAAGCCGTTCGATGTTGAGTCGACGGGTGCCGCGGCAACCGGCTCGTTCTACCTCATAAAGACCAAGACCAAGCCAGCACCGCTCGAGCCGCGACGTGAGGGCGACAAAGCGCTTGTCCAGATCATCATGAAAGGCATCTCAGTCGAGCAGTGCGATCGTCCCACCGAGCAGCAGATGCTCGAGGTGCTCTCGGCATACCTCACCGATTCCGAATCCGAAGGCCGCGAAGGCGCAGGAGACGAGGCCGCGATTGATATCGATTCTGGCACGCACCTTAAGGTCGACGTCGCCGGCGAGCGCGCGCGAGGGATCCTGGAGCAGGCCCGGCACGATGCCATGACCCGCCGCCGCTTTATTATCGGTGGCGTTGTCGCGGCCGTTGCGGGGCTCGGCGTTATCGGGGCGGCAACCCATGGCTTCGGCATCCCCGACTACCTGGACGGCATCCGCGGTACGCTTGGCGACTACACCTGGGATCAGCTGCAGGAGATTTCGCTCAAGATTAAGGCCGCCGAGACCCGTAGTGAGGCACGCGAGATCGCCAAGCACTATCATCTGCTCGACGATGACGGTCATATCCCCTATCCATGCACCAAGCGCGTCATGCTCACCAACGGGCTGGAGGTCGGCGCACAACTCGTGGGCATCCGCCACGACGAGCTTTTGGACGGAACGGGCAAGGCCGGACTGACGTTTATGTTCGATGCGGGTATTGCCGAGCGCGACGCCGCGGCCCAACCGTTGAGCGCCGGCTGGGCAGATTGCGAACTGCGGGAATGGCTCGATGGCGACGGCCTTAAGCTGCTGCCCAACGAGTTGCGCGCACTCATCAAATCTGTCAAAAAGATCTCGAATAACATTGGCGCCGCCAGAAGTGCATCGTGTCTGAGCAAGTTGCCCGCAACCCTTTGGCTGCCCGCCATGGTCGAGCTGTGCGGCAATCAGCCACCCGAGTCATTTACCGAGGACTTTCACTACCTGGCCGACATCTATAACGGCGAGGGCAAGGAGTACCAACTCTTCCGCGAGCTCAAGGTGAGCCCGTATTCCACGAACGAGACGATGGTCCGCCAGTGGAAGGGCAAGGACACCTGCTGGTGGGAGCGCACGGTGAGCCCCGACACATCGGAGAGCGAAGGCACACTCTATATGAATCGCGTGGGACGCGACGGCGACGTCTTTACGTACGCAACGCCTGCAAGCAAGCCCAACAAGCGAACCTGCGTGATTCCCGGATTCTGCATCTAGGCGGCGGGCGTCTTGCCGTGACGGGACCCCTCCCCGGCAATTGTCTCAATCTGTAACACTAGCTCGGCAGATACAGGTCTAGATGTTACAGAACGAGACAAACCTCAACCCCGCGAGACAACATCTCAATCTGTAACAGTAAGGGGTTAAAAACCTCTCTAGATGTTACAGATTAAGACATTTGAGTTGACCGCGGACAGTCTGTCTCGATCTGTAACAGTTAGAACCCAAAAAACCAGTCTAGATGTTACAGATTAAGACATTGAGTTTCCTGCCAACTGTTTGTCTTGATCTGTAACAAATACTCGGTAAAACGGGGTCTAGTTGTTACAGATCGAGACGTTAGTTTTCGGTTGAAATGTTTGTCTAAATCTGTAACAGCTATGGTTCAAAAACCGGTCCAGACGTTACAGATTGAGATGTTTGGCAGAGACGGCCACCGATTGAGCAGCCACCCTCATCTGTAATGAAAAGTCATACATTCCAACTATTACTGGACACCCCCAGGGGGTATGGGTGTATAGTATCGGTTGGTTAACATTTCCGACACTACGTCACAGAAAGGAGAAACCATGGCTCAAGATAAGTTCGACGTGGGCGGCATGACATGCGCCGCCTGCCAGGCGCACGTGGACCGTGCCGTGAGCAAGCTCGATGGCGTCGAGAGCGTCGCGGTCAATCTGCTCGCCGGCTCCATGATGGTCGACTATGACCCCGCGCAGGTCACCCCCGACGACATCTGCACCGCCGTCGATCGTGCTGGCTACTCGGCCTCACCCGTCAGCACGGGCACCGACGCCGCCCAAAGCGGCAGTACGCAAGCCAGGTCCGGCGCCGCCCATATGGAGTCGCCCACCAAAAAACTGGAGGCCGCCGCCTCTGCCATGCGCACTCGTCTCATCGTCTCGATCGTATTCCTCATCCCACTGTTCTACATAGGCATGGGGCACATGCTTGGCTGGCCGCTGCCCGGCATTTTCACCGACCATACCCACAGCATGACGCTCGCCCTCACCGAGCTCGTCCTGCTTATCCCCATCGTCTATGTCAACGACGCGTACTTTATCAACGGGTTTAAATCGCTCGCGCACGGCGCGCCCACCATGGACGCCCTTATTGCCGTGGGCGCCACCGCTTCCGTCGCCTGGTCGTTCTATGCCATGTTTATCATGGCCGACCAGCTGGCCGCCGGGCAAATCCACGAGGCCATGATGACGAGCATGGGCAACCTGTATTTTGAGAGTGCGGGCACGATCCTGTCGCTCGTCACCGTGGGCAAATACCTCGAGACACGCAGCAAATCCAAGACCGGCGGCGCCATCGAGGCGCTCATCGACCTGGCGCCCAAGAGCGCGACCGTCGTGGCAGAGGACGGCACCGAGACCACCGTCGACGTCGACAGCATCCTTCCCGGCCAGGTCCTGCGCGTACGCCCCGGAGAGTCCATCCCCGTCGATGGCGTGGTGCTCGAGGGCAGCTCGGCCGTGGACGAGAGTGCGCTCACCGGCGAGTCCATCCCCGTGGAAAAGACCGCCGGTGCCACCGTCAACGCGGCCACGGTCAACCGCACGGGCTCGTTTACCTTCCGCGCCACGCGTGTGGGCGCCGACACGTCGCTCGCCAAGATTATCCAGCTCGTCGAGGACGCCAACACCACCAAGGCGCCCATCGCCCGCATGGCCGACAAAGTCGCCGGCGTGTTCGTGCCCGTGGTGTTTGTAATCTCTGCCGTAACTTTTGTGGCGTGGATGGTGCTGACCGGAAGCATCAACGAGGCGCTCACTTCCGCTGTCGCCGTGCTGGTGATCAGTTGTCCGTGCGCGCTCGGCCTGGCCACGCCCGTCGCCATTATGGTGGGCACCGGCAAGGGCGCCGAGATGGGCATTCTGTTTAAGAGCGCTGAGGCGCTGGAGAACCTGCGCAGCGTGGGCACCGTGGTGCTCGATAAGACGGGCACGGTCACCCGCGGCAAGCCGGCCGTGACCGACATTGTGGTTGTCGCGCGCGCCGACGGCTCGCCCGCTATGAGTGAAAAGGCGTTACTGAAGCTCGCTGCCGCGCTGGAGCGCTCGAGCGAGCACCCGCTGGCCGAGGCGATCATGGCCGAGTGCGAGTCGCGCGGAATCGTGGCGCGCACGGTCGAGGACTTTGCCGCCGTGCCTGGACGAGGCGTTACGGCGCGCGAGGGACAAAACGTCATCGCTGCCGGCAACGTGCGCCTGATGGTCGAGCTGGGCGCGAAGGTGCCCGCCGGCCTTGCCGAGCAATTTGCCGCCGAGGGCAAGACGCCGCTGTTCTTTGCCAAGAACGGCGAGCTTGTCGGCACCATCGCCGTGGCTGATGAGGTCAAGGAGACGAGCGCCGAGGCCATCGCCGCGCTCCGCAAGCTCGGCGTCGATGTGCGCATGCTCACTGGCGACAACCGCGTGACGGCCGAGGCCATCGCCCGCCGCGTGGGACTGAGCAGCGAGCAGGTCATCGCCGACGTCCTCCCCGCCGACAAGGAACGCCACGTGCGCGAACTGCAGGATGCGGGCGGCAAGGTCGCCATGGTGGGCGACGGCATCAACGACTCCCCCGCCCTGGCGCGCGCCGACGTGGGCCTTGCTATCGGCACCGGCGCCGACATCGCCAAGGAGGGCGCCGACGTGGTACTCATGCGCAGCGACCTCATGGACGTCGCCCGAGCCATCGAGCTTTCACGCGCCACGATCCGCAACATCAAGCAGGACCTGTTCTGGGCACTGTTCTACAACGGCATCGGCATTCCGCTGGCGGCGGGCGTGTTCTTCCCGCTCACCGGATGGCAGCTCTCGCCGATGTTTGGCGCCGCGGCCATGAGCCTGTCGAGCGTGTGCGTCGTAAGCAATGCTCTGCGCCTGCGAACCTTTAAGCCTAAAGTGGCAAAATAGGCTCACTATTACGTCCATTTAGAACGGGTTTTCCAGGTGCCAGAGATTGACCTGAAAGAGGAGCGACGCGTACTTTGGTACGCGAGCGACGGCTTGAAGGTCAAGGTCGGGTGTCTGGGAAAGCCGACACAACAGAGAGGAATACCGATGCGATACACAATCAAGACTTCCGGCCTCATGTGCGGCCACTGCGACGCCACCGTCGAGACGGCGTTGCTCAACGTTGCCGGCGTGACCGACGCCGATGCCGATCACGAGACTCAGACCGTCCAGGTGGAGTGCGCCGACACCGTGACCGCCGAGCAGCTCGCCGCCGCTGTCGAGGCCGCGGGTGAGAAGTTCCACGCCCTTTCGGTGACCGCCGCGTAACGACCCGCAGGTACCCCCCCCCCCGACCAGAAACGAGGACCCGCCATGATGGCAGACCACAAATCGGTAACCCGCATGCTCAAGACGGCACGCGGCCAGATCGACGGCATCTTGCGGATGGTCGATGAGGACCGTTACTGCGTCGATATTTCCACGCAGCTCATGGCAACGCAGGCGCTCATTGCGCGCATCAACGCCGACGTGCTCAAGGCGCATATCGAGGGCTGCGTGACTTCGGCAATCGAATCGGGCGACGAAGACCTCAAGGCCGCCAAGCTCGCCGAGATCGAACGCGTCGTCGACAAGCTCTCCAAGTAATTGGGGCATTGGGGACGGACTGCTTTGCACCTTCTTGGTGCATCGGGGACAGGTATGTTTGCACCACCTTGGTACAGATTGACCTGTCCCCCTTGCTCTAAATCGGGTATAAAGGCGTGCAGCATATCGAACGAAAGGCAATTTGCATGAATGACTTTATGAAGGGCCGCAATGGCGCCGATGAGCTCACCATCGTTATGGGCTTTGTCGGCATCGTCATCGCGATGATCGGATCGATAGCCCATATCCAGTGGCTCAGCTGGATTGCCATCGCCGTAATCGTGATTGGCGTGCTGCGCGGCCTGTCCAAAAACATCGACGCACGTCGCAAGGAAAACGCGGCCTTTGTCGCCGCGACCGCTAACGTCCCCGGCCTGGGCAAGTTCGTAGCGAGCTTGGGTAGCGGCGCCGCGGCTGCCAACGCCTCGCGCACGGCCGGTACCAGCAAGGAAGACTTTGAGCGTGCCAAGCGCACGGCCAAGAAGATGTGGAAGGGTCGCAAGACCACAGCATACCTCAAGTGCCCCAACTGCGGCCAGATGCTCTCCGTCCCCAAGGGCAAAGGCAAGATCCGCGTCACCTGCCCCAAGTGCCACGCCAAGATGGAAACCCGCTCCTAACGCCCGCACGCGGGACAAATTAATCAGGTTTGTTTGTCCCAAATCTTAAGTATTTGTTCGATAAAAAAGCCGAGGCCTCGTGTTGAGACCTCAGCTTTTTGCATGCGGCAACGGAGCTGCCCCTTTGTCACATCTACGCCACACCGTCGCGGGCAAGCTCCTCGGCCAACGCCTCGGCAGGCATGGCCATAATCGCGTCGAGCTCGGCGTCCACCTCGGGAATACGCTTCACCTTGAGCTTGCGTACCAAATCACCGCGACACATCACATGCGTCGGCTCACGCAGAGTGCACAGGTCATCGAGCGGATTCTTGCGCGTCACCAGGATATCGGCGGCCTTGCCGCACTCGATCGTACCGGTCTCGCCGCCCAGCCCCAGCAGCTCGGCGTTGACTTGCGTAGCCGTATGCAGCGCGAAGGCGTTGCTCACACCGACATACTTGGCAAAATAGGCCACCTCACGCCACATGTCGTACTGCGTCACGAACGGGCAGCTTGAGTCCGTGCCCAGGCCCACCTTAATGCCAGCTTCCAGCGCGGCACGGGCGCTCTCGATGATGCCCGAGCACACGATGTCGCCGTTCTTCTTTTGTGTATCGGTCGAATGGGTCTTTTCCGGGTCGAGCAATACAAACGGCAGCGCCGGGCTGATCGTGCAGGTCACGCTCGGCGCGCGTCCCTCGAGCTGTGTGCCCGCGGCGCCGCGATACAGCTCCAGGATCTCGGGCGTCATCGGGGCACCGTGCTCGATCGTGTCGACCCCGGCCTCAAGCGCGGCCTTCACGCCCTCGGTGCTCTCGACATGAGCCATAACCGGCAGGCCCACCTCGTGCGCCGCCTTGCACGCCGCCGCGGCAACATCGATCGGCATGCGCAGCACGCCCGGCTCGCCAACTTCGGTCGCGTCGAACACGCCACCCGTCACGAACAACTTGATGACGTCGGCACCACGAGCGTACAAGTCGCGCACCTGTTCGGCCGCCTCGTCGGGCGTATTGGCGACCTGCGCGAACAGCCCCGCGCCGTGGCCACCCGGCACTGTAACGCCCGTTCCCGGCGCTACCAGACGCGGACCCTGATACTTGCCGGCATCGATAGCATCGCGCACGGCGATGTCGGCAAACAGCGGGTCACCCGCACCGCGCACCGTAGTCACGCCGCTTGCCAGCTGCTGTTGGGCGCTGCCTTTGAGGATGTGGCGAACGATGGCGCGGCCCACGGGATTGTCGAGCTTCTTCATCAGCGCGCCCGCATCACCCGCCGAGACCGGCTTGCCCGAACCGCACAGATGCACGTGCATATTGATGAGGCCCGGCATGAGATACGCCCCTGCCAGGTCGATGACCTCGGCCCCCGCTGGAGCTTGGGCCACAGCGCTCGGTCCCATCCAGGTGATGATGCCACGCTCGACGACCACGGCCATATCGGGCTGCGGCTCCATATGCTCCGAACCATCCAGAACGGTCGCATTGATAAACAATGTGGGACGATCGGCAGATGCCATATCGAGCTCCTCCCTCACGAGCAACTTGAACATTTGTCCATTATCACCCAGTGCGGCAGGGTTGCTGCGGACATATCGGTTAACGGAGAAAGGATGAGACACGGAGAACGGAATGCATTGCAGTCCCATCCCAGCGACATCCGGGAAATGTCTAGATCTGTAACTGGTAGACCGGGTTTTAGCAGCCAGATGTTACAGATCGAGATCTTTCGGCACCGCGTCCAACCTTTGTCTCAATCTGTAACAAGTAGACAGGTTTTCGGCCTCTAGATGTTACAGATCGAGATATTTTAGCGGCAGCCAACCTTCTGTCTCGATCTGTAACAGTTGCGAGGCCAAACGGCCCCTTGTTGTTACAGATCGAGACAAACTCGGCAGGAACAACCACATCCGCGTCAGTTACACCCCTCAGCGCCCATACCACTGCCGCCTCCACTGCTCAGCCAAATCGGCCCACTGCGGAATGCCCGCCAGTCTCATCTTTTCAGCCAGCTTCCCCGGATTCTTGAGCTCATCAAACGTAAACCTCAGCACCTTATGTCCGAGCATCGTCAGATGAGACTCTCGCTGACGTTCTGCCACGAACGGGTCGACCGACTCCCGACCCTCGTCGTTCTGTAAGGCATACTTTCCCTTTCCATCGAGCTCGCCAATCACGCACGTCCCGTCCTCGAGCCTCCAGAAATAATCAACGCGAAACACTTGGCTCGAATCAAGCGGGTCACGAAACTCCACCTGCAACTCTGGCACCGGAAAACCGTATGCAATAAAGAATGCCCGGAACCGAGACTCGCCACCGTTTTCGGACAGCCCGTCCGCATGCGACGCAATCACCTGAGCTCTGCGATATCCGCGTCTGCCCTCGCAATCGGCCTGGAGCCGTTCGCAGAGGTCGTCGCGCGATATGCCCTTCGCCCGCAGCGCAGAATCGGCGATCGCCAGACCATACGAAAACGGCGCACGCAGCAGACAGTCCTTCACCGTGCGCCAAAACGGCGTCACTCGCACGCCGTCGACGCGCTCAAGCGCACCCGCCGCCTGCGGACGCAACAGCCGGCATCCTGCACTCAGCGGCACCGAGCAACCTGTCTTAACAAGAAATCGCGGCCCAAGCAGATCATTTGGCACCTCCAGACCCCACAAAAGTGCCGCGTCGTAACCCCAAAACGCCCAATCGGGATGAAACTCCGCAAGCCCTTTGATGGTCCGCAGCGCTCGCTCCGTCGGCGTCAACGCATCCCAATCATGCTGAAAACAGAACAGGTGCGACTCAGGCTCCGCGATATCGTCGGTTCCCACATGGCGCCGCAGCCACATGAGCTCGGCATTGTCGTGCGTCACAAGCAGCACGCCTAGTTCAGCCGCCTCCGTGAGCCTGGCAAGCATCCTATTCCGCGCCAACGTGTTGCGAGCCGTATGCTTGTGTTTGAGAACGGTATTAGACACTTCCATCACCACCACATCGGACAAATGGACCATTGTCACCGTTGCCTCCGCTGATAAACGTCTTGATCTGTAACAGTTAGACGTTCTCCAGGCCCCTAAACGTTACAGATTTAGACAAACCAGCGGCGCCCAGGTATTCGTCTCGATCTGTAACAGGTAGACCGGTTTTTTGTCCCTAAACGTTACAGATCGAGACATAAAGGCAGAAGGCAAGGCAGGCGACAACCGTCCATCCCCTACTCCCATTCCTGTTCGTAGATGTTGAGCGACTTTACGTACCGCCCCTGGGCGCCCATGATGTCGCGGACCAGACGCAAGAAGAAGCTGATGCACGAGGTGTCAAAGCCGTCCTGCAGGTCCTCCGGATGCACCGCACCCGGCCCATCGACCGCCGTATCGCTCAGCCGCGCGATGTCATACAGGTAGAGCTGTCCCGCCGTAAGCCAGACATCGTCGACGCAGGCGAGGCGCACCGCAATCGCGCCGTCACTCCAGTGCTCCTTCTGCACGATATGCGGATCGTAGACATCAAAGCGATGATCGGTGCGTGTGTCCTTCAGCGCAACCATGCCGTTCGCAGGATCCTTGTCCAAAATGCCAAAGCGCGAGAAATACTGCGTGTCGCGTACCTGCTCGAGCCGCTTGAGCGAGGCAGGCGAAAGCGATGCCGGCGGCTCGTCAACATACAGCTCGAGCAGCGTCTTGCCATGGCGATAGGGGCGCTCGAAGAGCAGCCAATCGGTAAATGCCATGTTGTAGGCCATGATTTCGTTTTGCGAAGGCTCGGTGCAATAGCTGAGCCACGGGTCGACAATGATCTCGAACTGTTCGCGCGCCGGCTCCAAAAACTGGAACTTCCGCAGCATCCAAAAATGGGCCATGTCGGCAATATCGTTGCCGACGGCTTCGGCTAGCTCTGCTCTGTCAAAAGCGTGGTCAGTCATGGCATCCTCCTCAAACTGATGGACCTCAATTTGAGCTTACGAGGAAGGTGGGCAGCCACGACCAGCGCGGGCAAAATAGGCCTCCGACTGCAAACCAGATACTGACCAAACACTTGACGAAAAGCTTGATCGAAAATGCGCACCGCAACAAAACCGCAGGTAGACATAGACGGCCAACCCGCCCTTTTGAGCCAGATGCCCGCAGCCACCACAGAAACAACAGGTGACCACAGCCCGAGAAGTCGACAAATGAACATCCGTACGTCGACAAACGAGCAAACTGCTCGCAAATCCGCAAGGAGTGTCCCCGAGTGCCGACAGAAAAGGAACGTCCCTAACTGCCGGCACTTAGGCGGCACTTAGGGACGTTCCTTTTGTGCCGGCCGTTGGGGACAGCCCTTGACGATTCAGCTGTGGGCAGCAGCCTTACAGCGCCAGCGCGTCGGCGACTTCGGCAGCGCAGGCCAAGGCGTCGGCCATAGCGTTCACCACGAGCGAGCTGCCGTTGCGAGCGTCACCGGCAACATACACCGGCGCGGCATCCGCGGCGACGCCCTCCGTGCGAGCCGCGAGATGCGAGCCCTCGGCAGCCATCACCGGCAGCGGACGACCAGCGATGGCAACAGGCACGCTCACCGCATCGAACACGCCGTGCTCCGGACCCGTAAAGCCGCAGGCAATGAGCACCAGCTGCGCCGGCACCTCGTGCTCGGAGCCCGCGATGCGCTCGGGCTTTCCCGCCGACCAGTCCAGATCGACCACGCGCAGACCCGCAGCCGCACCCTTCTTGTCCAACAGCACCTCGAGCGTATCCACGCCCCAGGCACGCATCTCACCACCCATCGCAGCGATAGCCTCCTGCTGGCCGTAGTCGGTCTTCTTAACGTTGGGCCACTGCGGCCAGGGGTTGCTCGCCGCGCGCTTATCGGGCGCAGCCGGCAAGAACTCAAACTGGCGCACGCTGCGCGCGCCCTGACGCACCGCGGTACCCACGCAGTCGTTGCCGGTATCGCCACCGCCAATGACCACGACGTCCAGGCCGCGTGCGTTCACCGCGGGCTTGCCGCCATCGAGCACCGAGACGGTCGAAGCCGTCAGGTAGTCCACGGCATACACCACGCCCGGGGCATCAATGTTCGCAGCCGAAAGTCCACGCGGAGCACGGGCGCCGGCAGCCACCACGGCGGCGTCAAAGTCGTCGAGCCTGGCGGTAACCTTGGGATCGCTCACGTCGGCGCCCAGCTCGAACACAATACCCAGCTCGCGCATGAGCGCCACACGACGCTCAACCACAGACTTCTCGAGCTTCATGTTGGGAATGCCGTACATGAGTAGGCCGCCGGGGCGGTCGTCGCGCTCAAACACCGTCACGCGGGCACCGCGACGTGCAAGCTCCCATGCTGCCACCAGGCCAGCCGGGCCGGAACCAACCACGGCGACCGAGGGCGCGTCCTCCCCTGCCGGCTCAAAGCGACGTGGGCCGCCGTTGGCCCACTCATGGTCGCTGATCGCACGCTCGTTATCGTGAATCGTCGTGGGTTGGCCGTCGACCGAGCCCAGGTTGCACGCGGCCTCGCACAGTGCCGGGCACACGCGGCTCGTGAACTCAGGCATGGGCGAGGTGAGCGACAGGCGCTCGGCAGCCTCAACCCAGCGGCCGCGGTACACCAGCTCGTTCCACTCGGGAATCAAGTTGTGCAGCGGGCAGCCGCTCGGACGTGCCTTGCCAAAGCTCGCGCCCATCTGGCAAAACGCCACGCCGCACATCATGCAGCGGCTCGCCTGGGCGCGACGTGCGTCGTCATCGAGCTCCACATACAGGGGATCAAAATCATGACTGCGCTCCTCCACGGGACGCAGCTCGTGGGTCACGCGATCGATATCAAGAAAAGCACCGGGCTTATCCATGGCACTTACGCCTCCTTCTTGGTCGAAGCAACAGGGCTGGCAGCCACGGACGCAGCACCCGCAGCACCGCCCGCAATATCGAAGCGAGCGACATCCGCGGCGCTCGCGCGACCGGTCACAATGTCAAACGCCAGCTCCTCTGCCTGCGCATGCGTCTTACCGGCAGCCTCGCTCGCAGCGACAATCGCCAGCACACGCTCGTACTCGGTCGGAATGACCTTCACAAAGTGCTTGCTCATCGTCTCAAAGCTGTAGAGCAGCTTGATGCCGCGCGGGCTCTGCGTCGCGTCCACGTGCTCCTGGATGAGCTCGCGAATCTGCGCCAGCTCGCCGGCAGTCGGGGCCTTGAGCTCAACGCTCTCGTGGTTCACGCGGGCATCGAGCGTGCCGTACTGGTCAAAAACATAAGCCACGCCACCCGTCATGCCGGCAGCGAAGTTCTGCCCGACCTCGCCCAGGATGAGCGCCAGGCCACCCGTCATGTACTCGCAACCGTGGTTGCCGCAACCCTCGACCACCACGGTGGCACCGGAGTTGCGTACGCCAAAGCGCTGGCCGGCCAGGCCGTTGATGAAGCCACGGCCGCTCGTGGCGCCAAAGAACGCAACGTTGCCCACGATGATGTTCTCGTCGAACTTGTAGGTCGCATGCGGATTGGGGCGCACCGACACCTCGCCGCCCGAAAGGCCCTTGCCAAAGTAGTCGTTGGCGTCGCCGCACACGTTGAGCGTAATGCCGCGCGGCAGGAACGCGCCAAAACTCTGACCGGCTGAACCATCGCAATCGATGGTAATGGAGCCGGCGGGCAGGCCCTCGGGATGCGCCTTGGTCACCGCGTTGCCCAAGATGGTGCCGACGCAGCGGTTGACGTTGGCGATATCGGCGCGGAAGCGTATCGGACGCAGGTGCGCACGGGCATCGGCCGTATAGGGCACAAACAACGTGGAGTCGAGCGTCTTGTCGAGCTCGCTGTCGGCAGCCATCTGCGGCAGGAAGTGACGACCGTCGGCACCCGGAATATGGGCACCAAACTCACAGGTCGCGCTCGCCAGCACGGGCGACAGATCCAGCAGGTTAGCCTTGCGGTTCCCCGGGACCTCGATCTGGCGCAAGCACTCGGGATGGCCGACCATCTCGTCGACGGTGCGGAAGCCCAGGCTCGCCATGACCTCGCGCAGTTGCTCGGCAACAAAGAGCATAAAGTGCTCGACGTGCTCTGGCTTGCCGCGGAAGCCGCGACGCAGGCGGCAGTTTTGCGTAGCGATGCCGGCGGGGCAGGTATCCTGCTGGCAGTCGCGCTGCATGAGGCAGCCCATCGAGATGAGCGGCATGGTCGCAAAGCCAAACTCCTCGGCGCCCAACAGGCAGGCGACAGCAACATCGGTGCCGTCCATGAGCTTGCCGTCGGCCTCGAGCACCACGCGCGAGCGCAGGCCGTTTTGCAGCAGCGTCTGCTGAGCCTCGGCAAGGCCAAGCTCCAGCGGCAGACCGGCGTGCCAGATCGAATCGCGCGCAGCGGCACCCGAGCCGCCATTGTGGCCGCTGATCAAAATCTTGTCGGCAGCACCCTTGGCAACACCAGTGGCGATGGTGCCGACACCAGCCTCGCTGACCAGCTTGACCGACACGCGCGCACCGGGGTTGGCGTTCTTAAGGTCGAAGATCAGCTCGGCCAGGTCCTCAATGGAGTAGATGTCGTGATGCGGCGGAGGCGAGATCAGGCCGATGCCGGGCGTGGACTGACGGACCTCGGCAATCCAGGGGTAGACCTTCTTGCCGGGCAGGTGGCCACCCTCGCCGGGCTTGGCGCCCTGGGCCATCTTGATCTGAATCTCGAAGGCGCTGCACAGGTAGCGGCTCGTCACGCCAAAGCGCGCACTTGCCACCTGCTTGATCGCGGAGTTCTTGGAGTCACCGTTAGCCAGCGGGGTCTCGCGACGCGGATCCTCACCGCCCTCGCCCGAGTTGGAACGGCCGTGCAGGCGGTTCATGGCGATGGCCATGCACTCGTGTGCTTCCTTGCTGATGGAGCCGTACGACATGGCGCCGGTGTTAAAGCGGCGGACGATGTTGAGCGCGGACTCGACCTCGTCGAGCGAAACCGGCGTGCGGCCGCTGGCATCAAAGTCGAGCAAGTCGCGCAGACGCACGGTACGGCCGGTGCGGTGCAGGCGGGCGCTGTACTCCTTAAAGGTGTCGTAGCTGTCCTCACGGCAGGCGGTCTGCAGCAGGTAGACGGTCTGGGGGTCGATGAGGTGTTCCTCGCCGCCGAGCGGGCGCCACTTGGTCAGGCCCAGCGTGGGCAGCTGATCGGGAGCCGGGCTCTTAAGGATAGCGAGCGCGGCGTCGTAGCGCTCGTTTTGCTCGCGTTCAACGTCCTCGACACCCATACCGCCCACACGGCTCACCGTGCCGGCAAAGTACGCGTTGACGAACTCCGGCGTAAAGCCCACGGCTTCGAAGATCTGCGCCGAATGGTAGCTCTGCACCGTGGAGATGCCCATCTTGGACATGATGGAGACGATGCCGGCGGTCGCAGCCTTGTTGTAGTTGGCGATGCCCTGCTCGGCCGTCACGTCCAGGTCGCCGCGTGCCGCCAGATCGCGGATGCACGCATGTGCGTTGTACGGATAGATGCCGCTCGCGGAGTAGCCCACCAGTGCCGCAAAGTCGTGCGGGGACACGGCGTCACCGCACTCCACCACGATGTCGGCAAAAGTACGAACGCCGGCGCGGATCAGGTGGTTGTGCACGCAGCCCACGGCGAGCAGCGACGGCACGGGCACCTCGCCCGCAGCGGCACGATCGCTCAACACCACAATGTTCACGCCGTCGCGGACCGCAGCCTCAACGTCCTCGGCAAGCTGTTTGAGCGCAGCCTGCAGCGCGCCCTCGCCGGCATCGCGGCGGTAGACGGCACGGAAACGACGGGTCTTAAAGCCAACACGGTCGATGGCACAGATATGCTCGAACTCTTCCTCGTTGAGCAATGGGCGCTCCAAGCGCACCAGCTGACAGGCCGTGCGGGAATCCTCGAGCAGGTTGCCGTGGTTGCCCAGGTAGAGCGTGGTCGAAGTCACCATGTGCTCGCGCAGGGCATCGATCGGAGGATTCGTGACCTGAGCGAACAGCTGATAGAAGTAGTCAAAGAACGAACGCGTCTTCTTGGACAGGCAGGCCAACGGCGCATCGATACCCATCGAGGCGAGCGGGGCCTTGCCCTGCTGGGCCATGGGGCGCACGACCTCGTCAACATCATCCCAGTGATAGCCGAGCTTGGCCATGCGCACGGCGGCGGGCACCTCGGCATCCTCGGCGGGCGCGGGCGCGGCGGGCTCATCGAGCGCGTCGACGGTCAGTGTCTCCTCGGCAATCCAGTCGCGGTAGGGCTTCTCCTTGGCATAGCGGGCGCGCAGCTCGTCGTTGTAGATCACGCGGCCGCGGGCAAAATCGACCTCGAGCATCTGGCCCGGTCCCAGGCAGCCGCTCGTCAGGATGTTCTCGGGGCTCACCTCGATGGTGCCCACCTCGCTTGCCAGCATAAAGCGGCCATCGCGCGTCACGTAGTAGCGGGCGGGGCGCAAGCCGTTGCGGTCGAGGGCGGCGCCCAGCGTGCGACCGTCGGTAAAGGCGATGGCCGCCGGGCCGTCCCAGGGCTCCATGAGCATGGACTGGTAGGCGTCGTAGGCGCGGCGCTCCTCGCTCAGACTGTCGTTGTGGTCCCACGGCTCAGGCAGCAGCATGGACGCAGCGCGCGTAAGCGGGCGACCGTTCATAACCAAAAACTCGAGCACGTTGTCCAAAATCGCCGAGTCGGAACCCTCGCGGTTGATGATGGGCATCACGCGCTCAAGATCGTGCTGCAGCACGGGGCTGTACAGGTTGGGCTCGCGGGCGCGAATCCAGTTGACGTTGCCCTTGAGGGTGTTGATCTCGCCGTTGTGGATGATAAAACGGTTGGGGTGCGCACGCTCCCAGCTGGGCGTGGTGTTGGTGGAGTAGCGCGAGTGGACGAGCGCAACGGCCGTCTTGACAGCGGCGTCGTTGAGATCGATGAAGAAGCGGCGCATCTGCGTGGCGACGAGCATGCCCTTGTACACGATAGTGCGCGAGCTCATGGAGCAGACGTAGAAGATCTTGTCGCGCAGGGCAAACTCGGCATCGGCCTTCTTCTCGATAGTGCGACGGCACACGTACAGGCGGCGCTCGAAGGCGTCACCCGCCGGCGTATCGTCGGGGCGGCCCAGAAAGGCTTGCAGAATGGTGGGCATGCAGGCGCGTGCCGTCTCGCCCAGGTCGTGCGGGTCGACGGGCACCTCGCGCCAAAAGAGCAGCGGCACGCCGGCCTCGGCGCAGCCCTCCTCAAACACGCGACGGGCATCCTCTACGCCCTTGTCGTCCTGCGGAAAGAACAGCATGGCCACGCCATAGTCGCCCTCTGCCGGCAGAATCTGGCCGCACTTTTGAGCCTCTTTGCGAAAAAAGTGATGCGGAACCTGGAACAGGATACCGGCACCGTCGCCGGTGTTCTTCTCGAGTCCCGTGCCGCCGCGGTGCTCCAAGTTGACCAGAATGGACAGCGCGTCGTCCAGAATCTGGTGATGGCGCTCACCGTTGATATCGGCAAGTGCGCCGATGCCACATGCATCGTGGTCGAATTCGGGGCGATAAAGGCCCTGCTGTTGAGCGGAATCTGCCTGCATCGCGATCCTCCCCTAGATATTTAGACAGTCAGTTGAATAGGCATAGTAGGAGCATCGCCGACCCGTTGTGTTTCCCACCCGTTTCGAAACAATCGCGTAACGCACGCCCTACGAGTGGACACCGCCGACCTCAAGGGCGACAACATAGGCCCCAAGTTCGGCCTGTTAGCTCACCACTTCAAACATCTCAATCTGTAACACGAAGGCCCAATTACGACGACTAACTGTTACAGATTGAGATGTTTTCGAGAGACAGTTCCGAATGTCTCGATCTGTAACACAAAGGGCCGGTTTTGGCGGCAAACTGTTACAGATCGAGACATTCCATAGGACCATTTCTTCCTGTCTCGATCTGTAACACCTAGGCCCAATTTCCATCCCTCGTTGTTACAGATCGAGACATTTCGGCAGCCCCCTTTCACCATCCCATTCAAATACAACAATTTTGTTAGTCTTGGTTAACTTTTAAGCTTAAAACGGGTATCCTTTGCGGCGTCAAGCAAACGGCACGCACACCGTGCCAGATCAAGGAGGCCCCTATGGCGCACCAAGCAGACCAGCAGACGATGCAACTCGTCCTCATCCGTCACGGAGAGTCCGAGTGGAACAAGCTCAACCTGTTCACCGGCTGGACCGATGTTGAGCTCACCGACACGGGCCGCGAAGAAGCCGCAGCAGGCGGTCGAGCCCTCAAAGAAGCCGGTTTCGACTTTGACGTCTGCTACACTTCGCGCCTCAAGCGCGCGATCCACACCCTCAACATCGTGCTCGGCCAAATGGATCGCGAGTGGCTGCCCGTCATCAAATCCTGGAAGCTCAACGAGCGCCACTACGGAGCGTTGCAGGGTCTCAACAAGGCCGATGCCGCGGCGGAGCACGGCGACGAGCAGGTGCTCATCTGGCGCCGCTCCTTCGATATCTGCCCGCCGGCACTCGAGCCGAACGACGCGCGCGATCCCCACACCCAGGAGCAATACCGTGATGTCGCGCCCGATCAGCTGCCCTATACCGAATGCCTCAAGGACACGATCGCCCGCGCCTGGCCCTATTTCGAAGACGAGATTCGCCCCCAGATGCTCGCCGGCAAGCGCGTACTCATCGCCGCACACGGCAACTCCCTGCGCTCACTCGTCATGAAGCTCGAGCACCTCACGCCCGAGGAGATCCTCAAGGTCAACATCCCCACCGGCGTGCCGCTCGTCTACACCTTCGATACCGATTTCAATGTCCTCGACAAGCGCCACGTCGGCGACCCGGCGACCATCGCCGCCAAGATCGACGCCGTGGCCAATCAGGGCAAAGCGCACAAGTAGCCCCAACCCAAATCCGACGCGTGGCGCCGCACGACCCAGATGCGACGTCACGCCGCCCATACGCAGGAGCGCACCATGCTCAACCATCTCAAACAACACTTTGGCTCCCGACGCACCGGTGGTCACGGAGGCCTAGACATTGCGCGGCATATCGGCCCCGGGCTGCTCGTGACCGTCGGCTTTATCGACCCGGGCAACTGGGCCTCCAATATGGCCGCGGGCTCGCAGTTTGGCTACGCGCTGCTGTGGATCGTCACGCTGTCCACGATTATGCTCATCGTGCTGCAGCACAACGCGGCGCACTTGGGCATCGCCACGGGCGCCTGCCTTGCCGAGGCCACGACCCGCTTTCTCCCCCGCATCGTGGGACGCGCGGTGCTCGGCAGCGCCTATCTCGCGACCATCGCCACCGCCATGGCCGAAGTCCTGGGCGGCGCGATTGCCCTTCAAATGCTCTTTGGGCTGCCCGTGCGTGCGGGCTGCGTCATCGTGGCGGCAGTATCGATGGCGATGCTCATGACGAACTCCTACAAGCGAGCCGAACGCTGGATCATCGCCTTCGTAGGCGTGGTAGGACTCTCGTTTTTGGCCGAGCTTGCACTAGTCAAGGTCGACTGGCCGCAAGCCGCCGCAAGCTGGATCACGCCCAGTATGCCCACTGGCTCTGCCGCGATTATCGTGAGTGTCCTGGGTGCGGTCGTTATGCCACACAACCTTTTTCTGCACTCCGAGGTCATCCAATCCATGCACTTCGAAGGCCAAGGCGAGCAGGTTATCGAAGAGCGTCTGCGCTACGAGCTCTTCGACACGCTCTTTTCGATGGGCGTGGGCTGGGCAATCAACTCGGCCATGGTCATCCTGGCCGCAACGACCTTCTTTGCGCACGGCATGGTCGTAGACGACCTCGCCGTCGCAGCGGCCACGCTCTCCCCCATTCTGGGCCCGGCGAGCTCGACCATCTTTGCGGTAGCGCTGCTGTTCGCGGGACTATCGAGCAGCGTGACAGCGGGCATGGCGGCGGGGACCATCACTGCGGGCATGTTCGACGAGGAATACGATATCCACGACCGACATTCCTCGATCGGGGTGGCGGCCTGTTTCGTCGGCGCAGTGACGGCGTGCCTGGTCGTCCCAAATCCTTTTGAAGGTCTCATCTGGAGTCAGGCACTGCTGTCGCTTCAGCTACCGATTACGGTCTTTGTGCTCATACGGCTCACCAGTTCACCCCGCGTCATGGGCAAATACGCCAATTCGCGCCCGCTCAACGCGCTGCTCGTAGGGATTGGTGCCGTCGTGACGATTCTCGATGTCGTGTTGTTGACAGGGATGTAATGGGGCGGGGCACCTATCTAGGCAAACGTCTCGATCTGTAACATCTAGAGCCGCTTTTGATGTCTAGATGTTACAGATTGAGATCTGCTGCCGGACGGTTTTGGTTTGTCTCGATATGTAACAAGTGGGCCCAATTTCCACCGTTAGATGTTACAGATTGAGACAAAAGGTCGGCCGGACTCACAACAGACAGGATCGGCCAACAGCAACCGTGATCCCTTGGGGGCGGAGGAAAAGGGCCCCGACCGAGAATTCGACCGAGGCCCTTGAACAGAGCTATGTTCGGCTTTCGCCGTGTGTCTGCGAGCTACTCCTCGACGAGCTCAAACTGATCGGGACCGACGCCGCAGACCGGGCACACGTAGTCCTCGGGCAGCTCGGGCGTATCGACCTCAACCTCGTAACCGCAAACGACGCACACGAACTTATACGTCTTCTTCTCCTCAGCCATGATGTTCTCCTCTCAAACGCGACTGGTGATGTACTTCATTTATCAGTATAGATTCTCAATAATATAATGCAAGTATTTTTAAAACATTTCTAGCCTTGATACGAGGACGCCTTCGGAGGCGTCTTGCCCTTCAGGACCTTATGGTAGTAATCGTAGGTGAGCGGCGTCTCGTCACTCAAGCGCTCGGCATCCTCGACCTCGCCGATAAACAGTAGATGCGTGCCAACATCCACAGTGTCGATCAAATGGCAGCTAAACAGGGCCGCCGCGTGCTCGGGCACATAGGGCATGCCCAGAGCCGTCTCGCGGGTCTCGTATTTGGCAAACTTGTCATAATCGCTGCTAGTGCGGAACCCAAAGTTACCGATGTAGAGCATATCGGCGGTCTGATCGATCACGGTCAGCGCGAACGCTTTGGCCGAAGCGATGACGCCCGAGGTGACGTTGTCCTTGTTCACGGCAACCGAAATGCGCGGCGGCATGGACGTCACCTGCACCGCAGTGTTGATGACGCAGCCGGCGCGCAGCCCGTCTGCCGCGGCGCTCACCACGTACAGACCGCTCGGCATGGTAAAGAACGCAGTTTTGTCCATAACAATCACTCCCCTAACCCGGGTTGGAACCTCATGGATGTATGTACCCACAAAAAAGGCGGCGCCCACAACGGACACCACCTTTGAGACATATGTGTCAAAACAGTATAAGCAAGATGAGACGCCCGCAGTTGCGGTGAAATAAGGACTGAATAGCCCCTCAAACAGGCAAAACAGTCCGTATTCCACCGCAACTTATGAAGGACGGTCAGCGGTTGCGTTCCTTGAGGGCGCGGTCGATCTCGCGCTGGACATCGCGCTTGGCCATATCCTCGCGCTTGTCGTAAAGCTTCTTGCCGCGGCCTAGGCCCAGCAGCAGCTTTACGCGGCCGTCGGTATTAAAGTAGAGCTCCAGCGGCACCAGCGCATAGCCGCGGTTGCGAAGTTTGCCGTCAAGAAAGTCGATCTCCTTGCGGTGCAGCAGCAGACGGCGCCGACGGTCGGGATCGCGATTCCACACGCCACCATGGCTATAAGGGTGGATATGCAGGCCGACGAGCCAGCACTCCCCACCACGAATCAGTGCGAAGGTATCGGTAATCTGGCACGCGCGCTCGCGAATCGACTTGACCTCGGTACCGCTCAGCTCAATACCGCACTCAAACGTCTCATCGATAAAGTACTCGTGATGTGCCGAGCGATTCTTGGAAATGAGCTTGCGCTCGCGCTTACTGGGCATCGCCGGCCTCCTTGGCGCCATCGGCGTTTGAGCCCGCAGCCTCGCGCTTTGCCCTGCGCTCGGCATTAAGCTCGGCATCGCTCTCGCGCACCAGTTTGATAATCGCCGCGCAGGCCTCCTCGCCCACCAAATCGCGAGCACACACCGTCAGGCGCGTAGCCTCCTGCTTGTCGCCGTCGCTTGCAGCATCGGTCGCACACATGATCAGGCAGATGGCAATCTCGGCCGAAGGCGAGGTCGGCACGCCCTGCAGGGCGAGCTCACCCATCACATGGTCGTCACTCTCGTCCGCGGCATCCGGATAGGTGGTATGGATCTTGTTGAGCAGGCGCGTCGTATGCGCATCGTTGGGCGCCAGGCGCAGCGCCAGACGCGCGCAGCCCACGGCAGCCGAAATGTTCTCGGTCTCGGGCTCCAAGAAGTACTGACCCAAGTTGGTGTAGGCGCGTGCGGCGCACTTACCGTCGCTCGCGCGCTCCAGCACCGAGAACGAGAGCGATGCCCACTCCTGCTTGTCCTCGAGCGCGCGGAACAGCTCGGCCAAGTCCAAGCGATAGTTGCAGTTCATGGGATCCCAACGCACGGCCTGCATCAGGGCATTCCGAGCACTCACATAATCCTGCTGGCGAATGTAGGCAAACGCCATGTCGGAGTACAGGCGGTCAAAGGGAACCTCGACCTGCACCAGCTCGCGCGGATCCTTCTCCACACGGCGATAGGCCAGGCGCTCAAACTTGCTGTCGAAGCTAAAGTACTGGCGCTTCTCCTCCGTCTTGCACTCAGCGTCGATATACTCCTCGGCGAGCTCCACCAGACGCTCAAGCAGCGGCGTCGCCGTAGCCAGGTCGCCCTGCGCCAGATAGTTCTCGGCATACGTGATGTCTTCCAAGCTGATAGGCAGGTCCATGACAACTCCTCGGTCCGGGCGGCAGACTCAACGCGCGCCTTAAATATCGGTCAATACACAAAACCCGGGTCTCTTACGAGGCCCGGGCGTTCAATTTTGGTAGCCCGTACCAGATTCGAACTGGTGATCTCCGCCTTGAGAGGGCGGCGTCCTAAACCGCTAGACGAACGGGCCATATGTAGCAAATGCAATGGCTGGGATGGAGGGAGTCGAACCCCCATTGACGGAACCAGAATCCGCTGTCCTGCCATTAGACGACATCCCAATGACTGCATCGCTGCGCTCGGCTGTGCCTTTGCGCAAGAAAGAAATATACGGGAAGTCCGGCCGTGACGCAAGCCCCAATTTTGACTTTTTTGAAATTCAGTCAAATACGGCCAACACGTGAAGGACCTGTGAAGTCGACCGCTGCACACGAAGGGCAAAACGCCGCGAGCGGTAGCCGTCAACCGTTGGCAGATTCTACCGCGAAAACGATAGCACCAGGCAACACAATCGAAGTATCAATGATCACGTAGATATCGAGGCGCCATGGACGAAGAGCTTGATTACCTATGGGAGACCCTGGGCCTCGAGATCACTGCTGACCTTTGGCCCGAACGGGACAAAATCCATCCCACCCTGCGCCCCGCCATCACGGTGATGCAGGCAAAATACCGCCGTGCATCCTTTTTGATCATGCGGATGTCATGGCACGCGGGACTCCCCGACCTTAAGCGAATCCAGGCAAGCCTCGTCGAGCTGTCCGGTATGCCGACTGTCATATCCGAGGCGCACCTGGAGCAGCGCCAACGCGAGCGACTGCAACAGCAGCGGATTCCCTTTATCTGCCCCGGTGTTCAGGCATATCTGCCCTTTATGGACGAGGAGTACTGGAGCGGCAAGCCCAACAAGCACGTAAAGGTCTACGGTCCGCACGAATGGGCACAGCTCAAGGATTGAGCCGAGCGAGCCCTCCGATGGAAAACACGTCCCACCCCGAGCGCTCAAAACGGGTCGCACTTTCCGCAGCCGCTACAGCAGCGCCTCGGTCCAAGCTGCTTCCCTAAAGCCGGGAATCGCAAAGTCGTCGCCCACCAACAGCGGACGCTTGACCAGCATGCCGTCGGTCGCCAGCAGCTCGTAGCACTCCCGATCCGTCATGCCCGCATCTAGACGCGCCTTCAGGCCCAGCTCTCGATATTTCATGCCCGACGAATTAAAGAAGCGCCGCACCGGCAGTCCCGAACGAGCAATCCAGGTCGCAAGCTCATCAGCCGTGGGATTGTCCAAAACGATATCGCGGTCGATATACTCTACCCCGTGTTCGTCCAGCCATGCCTTGGCCTTCTTACAGGTCGAGCACTTGGGATATTCAACAAACAGTACGGTCATGGGATTTCCTTTCTTAGAGAAAACAGGTGTCCGGAAAACTGCACATCGACGACCACTCGCGATTGCAGCCGTTATTGTAGCCAATGTCGAAGCATAGGCAGTCGCGATGTCTCGTCTTAAGGCTAGCGCCTCGCATGGGCGCCGATCGGCCGAGTCGCATAGCGCACCAACGCCGCTGCCAGCAATACCAACAGCATGGCGGTGACATAGCCCGCAGCATCGAATCCTAAATCGATAACGTCGAAATGCCTGCCGGGAACAAAGATCTTATGTACCTGATCGCCAACGGAGCAGACGGCGCAAAAGAGCAACACGGGCACGCAACGGGAGCATACGCTCCAAGGACGCCTGGAAAAGCAAACCACGACCACCGAGGCGAACAATCCGACGAAGAAAAACTCTACGGTATGGGCAACGCGACGGACGTTCGTGCCCACCCACATGCGAATGGAAGCAAGTCGGCCAGACCGGACATTCGAAGCAGCCGAATCGGTGCCCCCGGTCATCCCGTTCTCGGTCTGAGCTTCACCCGCGACATCGGCAGCCTGAACGCCCGTAGCCTGACCCTCCACCACGCGCGCGGTGGACTCGCTCAGCAACGACGTCTCCACCGCATTTTGCTCCGTCAGCACCCAGATGCCCGCCAGCGTTGCAGCGAACAGAATGATCGCGGTCCATCCGATTATTTGTTTTACGCGCGCCAAGGGCCTACCTCCTTTTTTGAATATCAGCGAGTGTAGCCCCAAATGGCATCGTCACCGTATCAAAATTTGAATCGCAACAGGAAGCGACAAAGCGACGCAAACCCCTACCCCGCCTCGCGCATCCAGCGATCGAACGTCCCCACGCACACGCCCAGGCACTTTGCCGCCTGGCTGCGGGTAATATCGCCCGCCTCATAGCTATCGCGCACCAGCTCAAACTGAGGAGGGCACGGCTTGCGAGGTCGACCGAAACGGACCCCTCGCGCCCGCGCCGCTGCAATCCCCTCCGCCTGGCGCCGATGAATATTCTCGCGCTCCACCTGCGCCACGTAGCTCAGCAGTTGTAGCACAATATCGGCAATCAGGGTATTGGTCACATCCGGCGCGCCGCTGGCCCTGGCGCGCGTGTCAAGCAATGGCATGTCCAACACCACAATGGCAACCCCGAGCTCCTTGGTAATGCATCGCCATTCCTCAAGAATCTCGGAGTAATTACGGCCAAGCCGGTCGATAGAAAGCACCACCAGCACGTCCCCGTCTCCCAGGATGTGCAGCAGCTCGCGATACCGCGGGCGATCGAAGTCCTTGCCGCTCGCATGGTCGGCATAAATATTCGCCGAGCCCACGCCATAGGCGCCCAGCGCATCCAGCTGCCGATTTAGATTCTGATCGCGCGAACTCACCCGCGCATAACCATACACCGTCGCCATCTCATCCCCGCTTTCTTGTAAACCTGCCAAAAAGGGACAGGTTTATTTTGGTAGGTTTTACCTCTCGAATAGCAGGTAAGCGGGCGGCCGAGCGGACGGCAAGGTAGCTATGATCCAAATGCGGAGGGCGGCCCCGAAAGACCGCCCTCCGCTCTCCCGCCATGAGTCGAGATTTGGCTAATGGATAAGCTTAAAGTCCAAGTGCCCACGCGTGGTATTGACGCGCGAAACCTCGATAATCACGCGCTGGCCCAGTTCATAGCGAGTCCCCGTGTCGGCGCCCGTCAGCGTAAGCGCATCCTCGTCGAACTCGAACCACTCGTTGCCCAGACTCTTGATCGAAACCAAGCCTTCGACCTGCGTCAGGTCCAAGCGCACAAAGAGGCCCATGCTGCTGACCCATGAGACCGTTCCGGCATAGCGCTCGCCCAGGCGATCCTCATAGTACTGGGCAATCTTGATCTTTTGCGTCGCATGGCTAGCGGCATCTGCCGCGCGCTCGGCATCGCTGCATGCGCGGCAGATCTGCGGCAGAATGCGCGGCAGCGACTCGCGCCCCTTGCCGATCAGCCGCGGTGTACGGACCAGGGCGTCCTTGCCGCCGAGCTGCTCATAGGCCAACTGCAGTTTGAGCACGCGGTGCACCACCAGATCGGGGTAGCGACGGATGGGACTCGTAAAGTGACAGTAGCACGGCGCGGCGAGCGCAAAGTGGCCCTCGTTGCGCGGCTTGTACAGTGCGCGCTGCATGCTGCGCAGAAGCAGCGTGTTGACGAGCGGTGCGTTGGCCGTACCGGCGGCAGCATCAACTGCAGCCTGTAGCTCATCGGGACTCCCCAGGGCGATACCGGCAGCACGGCGATCGTCGATGATGCCCAGCTGCGCCAGCGCAACGGCGGCACCGTGCAGGCTATCGGGGCTCGGATCCTCATGCACGCGATAGCAGGCCTCGATATCACGGTCTGCCAGCCACTCTGCAACGCACTCGTTGGCGAGTAGCATGGCTTCCTCGATAAGCGACGTGGCACACGAACGCTCGCGCGCCACAATCTGCACGGGTACTCCGTCCTCATCCAATAGAGCGCGAATCTCGGCCGTGTCAAAATCGACTGAGCCGCGGGCACGACGAATACGACGGCGAAGTTCGGCGAGTTCGTTGGCGGCGACAAGGAAATCGCCGAGGTCGACGTTATAGCCGCGAGCAGTTTCCTCGCACGCAAGACCGCGCTCAAGCGCCTCCTCGCGCGAGGCCTCAGCAGCCGCAACATCCTCGGCCGCACCCTCCAGCACCCCATACTCCACCGCGCCGGCACGCACCAGCAGCGCCTCGGCGCCGTCATAGTCCATACGCACACGCGAGCGAATCACGCTGGGGTACGGATCGTAATGCCGCACGCGACCCTGCGCATCGAGTTCAATGTCAACGGTAAACGCAAGACGGTCCTCGTCAGGGCGAAGCGAACACAGGTCACAGGACAGGCGTTCGGGCAGCATGGGAAGCACGCGATCGGCCAGATACACCGATGTCGTACGATGGCGAGCCTCAAGATCGATATGCCCGTCCCAAGCCACATAGTGAGAAACGTCAGCGATATGCACACCCAGCTTGTAGCCACCCTCGGGCGTGCGCTCAAGCGAAATGGCATCGTCAAAGTCGCGCGCGTCGACCGGGTCGATCGTGATGACAAAGCGGTCGCGCAGATCGCGGCGGAGCGGGTCCTTAAGCGCCGCGGACACATCGAGCGAAAGTCCCTCGGCCTCGTCCAGCGCGGCCTCGGGATAGCTATCGGTATAGCCGTAACGCGCCATCACGTATTGAACGCCCAAATCGGGCGCGTCATCTCCGCCAATGCGGCGTTCGATCGTCACGGTGCCCGATTCCAGGCGCGTCGGGTAGGTCAAAATGCGCGCGACAACGGCATCACCCGGGTGGACGCCCAGACGATCCGCCGAGGTATCCTCGGGCAGAATGAAGAAGTCGGCCTTCAGGCGCGAATCGAGCGGCTCGATCACACCGAGCGGACCAGCGGCCTGGTACGTACCCACCACGCTTATGGCTGCGCGCTCAACCACGCCCTCGATCACGGCGCGCCGCTCACCGTGCGGGCTGTTCTTAATGCTCACGGCAACGGTATCGCCATCCATGATCTCGCGCTTACCGCGGCCCATAACCTTGTAGTCGCCGCTCTCGGTTATGACATAGGCGCCATGCTCATGGAGCTGCACGCGCCCGGTCAGGCTCGGACGGCGTTCGCTGCGCACCGGCCCACGCTTATTGCGGGCACCGCGCTTATGCTTGTTATTGCGCCCCATGGCGCCTCCTTGCTATCGATGACGAACTCCAAAGAGTCTACCCAAATGATTCGCTTTCCTGCCGTTCCCTTGGGATCAAAAAACGGGCCGCCCCATAAGAGACGACCCGTTGGAAGGGATGAATTCCAGGCATGCCTACACGCGCAGGTAGCGGCGCATGGCTATGGCAGAACCAAAGAGACCGATAATCACACCGACCAGAATCAGCGCAGCATAGGTCACCAGGTAGTACTGCATCGGCAGGGCAAACGACATCCAGCCGATGCTCTCCTGCAAACGCGGAATCATCAGATTGCGCAGCAGCTCCAGAACGCCGATGGAAAGCAGCGAGCCCAAAATGGCCTGCAGTACGCCCTCGGTGATAAACGGGCCGCGAATGAAGCCGTTGCTGGCGCCGACCAGACGCATAATCGCAATCTCACGACGACGCGCCGTGATGGACAGGCGAATCGTGTTGTTGATGAAGATGAATGCGATAAAGGTCAGAAGGCCAACGAGCACCACGGCGGCGATGCGGATGTAGTTGGTCACCTGGAACAGGCGGCTCACTTCCTCCTGGCCGTACAGCACGCTCGCGTTGACGTCGCCGTCATCCGCGATCTTCTGGAAGTCGGTGTTCTTCTTGAGCTTCTCTGCCGTGCTCTCGACCTTGGACGGATCGTCCATCTCAATTGCAAACGAAGCCGGCAGCGGGTTCTGGCCATCGAGCGCGCTCATGGTGGCGTCGGCGTTGCCCGACATCTTGCTCGTATACTCGGCCAGCGCGTCGTCCTTGTCCTTATAGGTCACGGACTTGACGTTATTCCACGTCTTAAGCTCGGCCTCAAAAGCCTGAACATCGGCCTGATCGGCGTCATCGCTAATGAACGCGTTGATGACAACCTGATCCTCGACGGTGCCGATCACGGAGTTCAGCATCGCGGAGCCCATGATGAACAGGCCGATGATAAACAGCGAAAGGAAGATCGTGATGACGGCGCCGAGCGAGGTAGTCCAGTTACGGAAGAAGTGACTGATTGCCTCTTTGAAGGAGTAGCCCACGTTAGTTGGTGCCATAGTTGCCGTAACCTCCCCTCTCCTGGTCGCGGATAACGTGGCCGCCCTCGAGGGCGATCACGCGACGGTGCATGCTATCGACCATCTCGCGGTCGTGCGTGGCGACGATCACGGTGGTGCCGGTGCGGTTAATACGCTCGAGCAGCTTCATGATGCCCAGCGAGATCGCCGGGTCGAGGTTACCCGTGGGCTCGTCGCAGATCAGCAGCGGCGGACGGTTGACCATAGCGCGGGCGACGGCGACGCGCTGCTGCTCGCCACCGGAAAGCTGGTCGGGCAGCGAGTCCATCTGATCGGCCAGACCGACCAGACGCAGCACCTCCGGCACCTGGCTGCGAATGACGCCCTTGGGCTTGCCGATGCACTGCAGGGCAAACGCCACGTTTTCGTAGGCGGTCTTTTGCGGCAGAAGCTTAAAGTCCTGGAACACGGCGCCAATCTGGCGGCGCAGGAACGGAACCTTGCGGTTCTTGATCTTCATGAGGTCCTGACCGGCAACCAAGATGCGGCCGCTCGTCGGCTTGACGTCGCGGTTGAGCGTCGACAGCAGCGTGGTCTTACCCGAGCCGGAATGACCGACCAGGAAGACGAACTCGCCCGGATAGATCTCGATGTTGATGTCGTCGAGTGCAGGCTTGTTGGGCTGTGCCGGATAGATCTTGGTGACATGCTCCATAAGGATGACGGGCTCGACACCGGCCTGCTTGGCCATCTTCTTGCGGCTGGCTTGCGGATCGATGGGCGCAAACACCGACGTAAAATCGGGGTTGTTGAGCGCGTTATCGAGGCTTGCGACCTCGGCGGCCTGATCGCTCTCGACCACCGGGGCAGCAGGCTGCGTGGGATCGGGAATAGCGGCAAAGAGACCGGACTGCGCAGGCTGAGGAACCGGCGTCGCAGGGGCCATGGGGTCGGGAATGCCGGCCATGGTAGGCTGCGGCGTGGCGGCGCCAGCCTGAGGCTGCTCCACGCGAGCGGTCACGGCCTGAACGGGCTCAAAACCCGCCGTGCCGGAAAGCGCGACATCGCTGGTGGGATTGTAGGCAAAGGGATCGGATGCCGGCTGTGCCTGATCTGCCGGCTGAGCGGGGGCCTGAGCAACAGGCTGGCCCTCTGAATCCGGAGTGGCGAAACGACTGCCCTGGACGCCCGTCTGCGTCTTGGGGGCATCATCGCCCGCACCGGAGGTACGGAAGTGGTTACCCACTGGTGCTCCTTATCGTCGTGCGTTTAAACTACATGAGCGCTTTGTATTTTAGCAGCATTAACTTTGCTGCACATAAGAAGCATGGCGGGCTTTGGGATCCCACCGGCCGGGCGCAGGGTTACCTCCCAAATCGTCCTCGCGCATGGCCGGCATTTGTCCTGCTCCTGCGGAGCTGCGGACAAACGCCGGCCTGCGCTGCGGAAAGATTTGGGAGGTAACCCTGCGCCCGGCCTGCGGCTACTATGGGGCCGACGCACCAACTTGAGATGCTGCGCATACAAAATTGGAAGGGTCTGAATTGCACTTTGCTGGGATGGGCTCGTTTCCCCATGGGAACTTTGCTTGGCAGGACTCTAATTTAAATTCAGCATAAACAGGGGCGCCCTCTTTGAGGACGCCCCTGTTCTGGCTTGTTTGCGGTTGTCGACGCGATACTTTGCCTCGTCTTGCCTTATGCCAAGAACTCCTTGGTGGTCGCCACGATGTTGGCGGCGTCCAGGCCGTACTTGTGCAGGAGCTCGGCACCCGGGCCGGACTCGCCGAAGGTGTCGTTGACGCCAATCTTCTTGAGCGGCGTCGGGCACTGCTCACACAGAACGTCGGCAACGGCGCTGCCCAGGCCACCGATCACGGAGTGCTCCTCGACGGTCACGACGTGACCGGTCTTGGTGGCGCTCTTGACGATCAGGTCGGCGTCGATGGGCTTGATGGTGTGCATGTTGATGACCTCGGCATCGATGCCCTCGGCAGCGAGCTGCTCGGCGGCCTCGAGGGCCTCGCCGACCATTAGGCCGCAGGCGATGATGGTGACGTCGGTGCCCTCGCGCATGACGATGCCCTTGCCTACCTCGAACTTGTAGGTCTCGGGGTCGTTGATGACCGGCGAGGCCAGACGGGCAAAGCGCATGTACACGGGGCCGTCGCACTCGTAGGCGGCGCACGTCACGGCACGAGCCTCCACGTCGTCGGCGGGAACGATAACGGTCATGCCGGGGATGACGCGCATGAGGGCGATATCCTCGCAGCACTGGTGCGTGGCGCCGTCCTCGCCCACCGAGATACCGGCGTGCGTGGCACCGATCTTAACGTTAAGGTGCGGATAGCCGATGGAGTTGCGGACCTGCTCAAAGGCGCGGCCAGCGGCAAACATGGCAAAGGTGCTCGCAAAAGCAACGCGGCCGGTGGTCGCGATACCGGCGGCAACACCCATCAGATTGCTCTCGGCAATGCCCACATCGAAGAAGCGGTCGGGGCAGGCTGCCTTAAACTTGCCGGTCTGCGTGGCGGCGGCCAGGTCGGCATCGAGGACCACAAAGTCATCGTGCTCGTTGGCGAGCTCGACGAGGGCCTCACCGTAGCTTACGCGCGTGGCGATTTTCTTGACGTCTGCCATCCTAGAGCTCCTCTCCGGCGGCCGTGAGCTCTGCCATGGCCTGCTCAAACTGTTCATCGTTGGGGGCCTTGCCGTGCCAACCCACCTGGTTCTCCATAAAGGAAACGCCCTTGCCCTTGGTGGTCTCGGCGATGATGGCGGTCGGCTGACCCTTGGTGGCGCGGGCCTCGGCAAAGGCGGCGCGGATCTGATCGAAATCGTTGCCGTCGGCGAGCTCCACCACGTGGAACTTGAAGGCGCGGAACTTGTCGGCGAGCGGCATGGGGTCGTTGACCTCCTCGACGGGGCCGTCGATCTGCAGGCCGTTGTGGTCGACGATCACGCAGAGGTTGTCAAGCTGCTGGTTGCCGGCAAACATGGCGGCCTCCCAAACCTGGCCCTCCTCGCTCTCGCCGTCGCCCAGCAGGGCGTAGGTGCGATAGTCGTCGCCCCAGTGCTTGGCGGCAACGGCCATGCCCACGGCGGCGGAGATGCCCTGGCCGAGCGAACCGGTGGACATATCGACGCCCGGGGTGTCGTTCATGTTGGGGTGACCCTGCAGGTGGCTGCCGATGTGGCGCAGCGTCTCGAGATCCTCCTTGGGGAAGAATCCGCGCTCGGCGAGCACAGCGTACAGACCAGGCGCGCAATGACCCTTGGAAAGCACGAAGCGATCGCGGTCGGCCTTGCGGGGGTCGGCCGGGTCGACGTTCATTTCCTCAAAGTACAGATAGGTCATGATGTCGGCAGCGCCGAGCGAACCGCCCGGATGGCCGGACTTGGCAGCGTGCACGCCGGTGACGATGCCCTTCCTTACCTCGTTGGCAACCTTTTTGAGCTCTTCGTCGCTCATTGTGCCTTCCTTTCATCCTCTTAAGACAAGATGCGCACGGCACGGAAAGGTAGTCCCAACACAGCCGCGATGCACGTACGTCATTCATTATGCTGGAAACTGGAAGCTTTACCAGAGTATTTATCATTATTTGAACAATTGAGCAGGCAGAACCGCTGATGAAACGGTTTATCAATGTGAACGTCTTTTGGATGGAACGCAGTCGGCCCTACGCGTTAATGTCCTTGAATCCCTCACCGAAGGTTTCCGTAACGTCGGCGACCGTCACAATGGCGTGAGGATCGCGCTCGCGCACGATCGTTTTGAGGGTGTTGAGCTCGCGGCGGCTCACAATGACCATGATCACCGGCTTCTCGGCACCCGAGTACATGCCGGTCGCCCTAAACTTGGTGCAGCCGCGGCCCAGGCCATACATGATGTCGGCCGCGATATCGGGAAACTTGTCCGAGATGATGAGCACCATACGGCGCCTGTTGCCACCGTCGACCACGGCATCGATCACGTAGCCGCTAATGACCATCGAAAGGCCCGCATACAGCGCGTTTTCGACCGAAAAGACCGGGGCCGACAGCGCGCACACGGCAACATCGATCGCCATGACGGTCGAGCCCACGGGCAGCGAGGTATTACGCGAGATGATTTGGCCAATCGTGTCCGAGCCGCCGGTGTTGGCGCCGGCGCGCAGCACCATGCCGTAACCGATGCCTGTAATAATGCCGCCCCACATGGCAGGGAGCATCAGGTCCGCATCCGCCAGAGGTGCTACAAACGGGGCGAACAGATCGGTAAAGAAGCCCAGCAGCACAAAGCCCGTCGCGGTCTGCACCACGTAGAACATGCCGCCCTCGCGCATAACGACCAGCAACAGCAAGGCGTTCATCACGATCGTCTGAATACCAACGGGAAGCGATATGCCGCGCGATGCGCCGACCGCCTGGATAATGGTGGCAAGGCCCGTAACACCACCGGCAGCAAGGCCGTTGGGAATCAAAAACAGGTCGGTCGCAATAGCGGCCAGAGCGCACCCCAACATAATCTGGGGCAGGTCGTGAAAGAAGTTCATCGATAGAATGCGCTTGATGTCCAGACGATATGCCATGCTACCTCCCTCAAAAAAGCGCACCCAAACGGATGCGCTTCGAACTTCTTGCTGTATTCGATTCTACCGATTCGCCGAACAAAAACCACCCCTGCGCAGGGTTTGCTTTGGATACAAAACCACCCTGCTCGGAGGGTTTTATCCATTTCCACATAAACCGGGCGGTTTATGCAGATGGGATCTCCGCGTCAGCGTTGCCAGTGGCCCAGCGATGGTAGCCGATCACAAACGGATCCAGATCGCCATCGTCGAGAACGGCCTCGACGTTGCTGGTCTCCACGCCCGTGCGCAGGTCCTTGACCATCTGATACGGGTAGAGCACGTAGCTGCGAATCTGGTTGCCAAAACCGATCGTGGTCTTGGGCCCGCGAATCTCATCCAGGGCCTCGGCGCGCTTCTCGAGCTCGATCTCGTACAGACGGGCCTTGAGAATCTGCATGCACGCGGCCTTGTTTTGAATCTGGCTGCGCTCGTTTTGGCAAGTGACAACGATGCCGCTGGGAAAATGCGTCACGCGTACGGCAGAGTCGGTGGTGTTGACGCCCTGGCCGCCCGGGCCGCTCGCGTGATACACGTCCACGCGGATATCGTCGGGACTGATCTCGATGTCGATATCGTCAGGCAACACGGGAATGACCTCGACGCCGGCAAACGTGGTCTGGCGGCGCTTCTTATCATCGGTGGGGCTGATGCGTACCAGGCGGTGAACGCCGGCCTCGGCGCGCAGCATGCCAAACGCGTCCTTACCCTCGACGGTAAAGGTCGCACGGTCGATGCCGATGACCTCGGCTGCGGGGCAGTCGTTAATGGTGACCTTCCAGCCGCGACGCTGGCAGTACTTCATGTACATCTTGAAGAGCATGAAGGTCCAGTCCTGCGCCTCCAGGCCGCCCTGTCCGGGCTTGATGGTCACAATCGCGTCGCCGTGATCGAACTCACCGGTAAACCAACTCGAAAGCTCGAGCTCGTCGATAGCGCGGGCCAGGCGTTCTGCCGTAGCGGCAGCCTCCTCGCGCAATGCGGCGGCATCGGGGTCGTCGCCCATCTCCTCGGCAAGCTCCAGCGCCGCGCGGGCGTCAGATAGCTCGCCGCGCGCGGTATCCACGGCAGCGATATCTTCCTTAGCGCGAGCGATCTCCTCCATGGTGGCGCGAGCGGCATCGGCGTCATCCCAAAAGCCGGGGGCCACGCTTTTGGCCTCAAGCTCGGTCACGCGCGTGCGCTTCTCGTCCAAATGGAGATACGACTCGACCTCGCCGAGTCGGTCCGCAAACGCGTCCAACTCGGCGGGAGTTACCTCTAGAGTCTCGGCCATTAACGATTCCTGCCGTGGCAGTACTTAAACTTCTTACCGCTACCGCAAGGGCACAGGTCGTTACGGCCCACGTTGACATAGGGGTCATCGCTCTCGGACTTGCGGTAGGTCGTCACCTTGCCACCGTTGTTAACGGCAGCCGGACCACCCTGGACGGCGGTGCGGGCCTGCACCTGAGCCTGCTTGCGCAGTACCGAATCGCTGTTGTCGCCATCGACCTCGGCGGGACCAGAGAAGCGCGCACCCTTAAGGGCGGGATCCTCCTTGTGCTCCACAGCCTGCGGGGCAGCTTTGAGCTCAATGCGCAGAACAGTGCGCAGGTAATCCTCGTACATGGTATCGACGAGTATCTGGAACGCGCCGTAGGCCTCGGTCTTGTACTCAACCAGCGGGTCGCGCTGGCCAAAGCCGCGCAGGCCGATACCGGTCTTGAGGTAGTCCATCTCCTGCAGGTAGTTCATCCAGCGCGTATCGATGACGCGCAGCATGACCTGGGTATTGAGCTCGCGCATCAGGTCCTCGCCCAGGCGCTCGGCCTTCATGTTGTAGCACTTCTCAACATAGGCCAGGACATCGGCGGCCAGGGCCTCAAAGTCCTCGTCGGGGAACTGAGGGGTATCGATATGCCCGGTGAGCTCCACGACCCACTTGCGCAGGCCCTCGAGATCGCGCTCGCCATCGTGGCTGTCCTTGGTGCAGAACTCCTGCACGCAGCGGTACACGGTGTCGTGCATGACCTCGGTGATGTGGTCGGTCAGATCCTTGCCGTCCAGAATCTTGTTGCGCTCGGCGTAGATGACCTGGCGCTGCTTGTTCATGACGTCATCGTACTCGAGGACGCTCTTGCGCATGGAGAAGTTGATGCTCTCGACCTTGTGCTGGGCATTCTCGACGGCCTTGGAGATGATCTTGTGCTGGATGGGCATGTCGTCGCCCATGTCGGCGGTGACCATCATCTTGGAAACACGGTCCATCTTGTCGCCGCCGAACAGGCGCATGAGGTCGTCCTCGAGCGACAGATAGAACTGAGTCTCGCCCGGATCGCCCTGACGACCGGAGCGGCCGCGCAGCTGGTTGTCGATACGACGGGACTCATGGCGCTCGGTGCCGATGACGGTCAGGCCGCCGGCGGCAAGCACGCGCTCGCGCTCGGCCTTGCAGGTCTCCTTAGCCTCGGCGTTAAACTGCTCGAGCTGCTCGGGTGTCACGTCCTCCATGGTCAGGCCCTCGTACTCAAGGCGCTCGCGCACCAGCTCGTCGGGGTTGCCGCCCAGCAGGATGTCGGTACCACGACCGGCCATGTTAGTAGCGATGGTCACGGCGCCGTAGCGTCCGGCCTGGGCAACGATATGAGCCTCGCGCTCGTGATGCTTAGCGTTGAGGACCTCGTGCGCGATGCCGCGCTTGGTAAGGGCGGCCGACAGTTTCTCGGAGCTTTCGATGGAGACGGTGCCCACCAGGACCGGCTGGCCCTTGGCGTGACGTCGCTCGACGTCGTCGGCAACGGCGTTGTATTTGGCCTGGATGGTGCGGTACACCAGGTCCTCGTGGTCAACACGCTGCACGGGCTTGTTGGAGGGGATGACCTCGACGGGTAGCTTGTAGATCTCGCGGAACTCGGCATCCTCGGTGAGTGCCGTACCGGTCATGCCGGAGAGCTTGTCATACAGACGGAAGTAGTTCTGCAAGGTGATGGTGGCCAGCGTCTGGTTCTCCTCGCGCACGAGCACGCCCTCTTTGGCCTCGATGGCCTGATGCAGGCCCTCGGAGTAGCGGCGGCCTTCCATGATGCGGCCGGTGAACTCGTCGACGATCTTGACCTCGCCGTTGGTGACCACGTACTGCTTGTCGCGGTGGAACATGTACTGGGCCTTCAGCGCCTGCTGCAGGTGGTTGACCAGCTGACCGGAGAGATCGGCATAGATGTCATCGATACCCAAGCGGCGCTCAATCTTCTTAAGGCCGCGCTCGGTGGCGGCGATAGTGTGCTTGGCCTCGTCCATGACGTAGTCGCCCGTGGGCTCAACGTCCTCGGTGGCGGTGAGCATGTCGTGCGACACGTCCTCGCCGCGCTCAAGGCCGCGCACGGCACGCGCGAAGTCCTTGTAGGTGCTGGCGGACTTGGTGCCGGCACCCGAGATGATGAGCGGGGTACGTGCCTCGTCGATCAGGATGGAGTCGACCTCGTCGACGATGGCGTAATGGTGGCCGCGCTGCACGCGCTGCTCGGGGCGAGTGACCATGTTGTCGCGCAGGTAATCGAAACCGAACTCGGAGTTGGTGCCGTAGGTGACGTCTGCCTGGTAGGCCGGACGCTTGAGCTCGAGCGGCATGTTGTTCTGGAGCAGACCGACGGTCATTCCCAGGTACTTGTAGATGCGGCCCATCCACTCGGAGTCGCGCTTGGCCAGGTAATCGTTGACGGTAACGACGTGTACACCCTTGCCGGCAATAGCGTTGAGGTAGCCGGCCAGCGTGGAGACCAGGGTCTTGCCTTCGCCGGTCTTCATCTCGGCGATATGCCCCTCGTGCAGTGCCATGGCGCCAATGAGCTGCACGTCAAAGTGACGCATGCCCGTGATGCGCTTGGAAGCCTCACGCACGGTGGCAAAAGCCTCGGGGAGCATGTCGTCGAGCGACTCGCCGTTGGCGTAACGCTCACGGAACTTATCGGTCTGGGCGCGGAGCTCTTCCTCGGTCATCTTCTCAAACTGGGGCTCAAGACCGTTGATCTGATCGACGATCTTGTAGTAGCGCTTAAGGTCCTTATCGGATCCAAAGGACAGCAGCTTTGACATGAATCCCATGTGGTTTTCCTTTTTGGCCATCGCCCACGCCATGCAGCCTCGGGCGAGTTAAACACAGATAAATGTACTTTAGCCAAACAGGACGCGGCCTATACGGTCGACCTCGACCGCCACGTAATAACTACGACCCGACCGACCTGCCAAAAAGGGACTGGTTTATTTTGGCAGGTTTTATCTGGGAAAACGCCGTCACTCTGCCATTTGGTGCAAACCAACCTGTCCCCTTCGCACCAATCTGGTGCAATGGGGACGAGCTAGCTTGCACCAATAAAAAGAAAAGGGCCGCGCACCCGAACGGATGCACGGCCCTTATGCCATGAATGCGAGCGATTCCGCGGCGAGCTATTTACTCAGCAGCCTCGGTGGTCTCGGCCTCGGCAGCGGCCTCCTCGACGGGAGCCTCTGCGGGAGCCTCGGCGGCCTGCTTGGCAGCCTCCTCGGCAAACTTAGCGGCACGCTTAGCCTTCTCGGCAGCCTTAGCCTCAGCGGCGGCCTTGCGAGCAGCCTCGGCCTCAGCAGCCTTGGCGGCCTTGGCAGCCTTGGCCTCCTCAGCCTTCTTGAGCTGGGCGGCAGCGGCGCCACCGAACTTGTCGGCGAAGCGCTGGACGCGTCCACCGGTGTCGACGAACTTCTGCTGGCCGGTGTAGAACGGGTGGCACTCGTTGCAAAGCTCGACCTTCATCTCGGACACGGTAGCGTGCGTCTTGAAGGTGTTGCCGCAGGAGCACGTCACCGTGCACTCGACATACTGGGGATGGATACCCTGCTTCATGGTAGGACTCCTTATTGGTCAGGCGCTGGTTACCGATCAGCGCATAAGGCGTCTTGGTTTCCGACCAAGACAACAAACTCGGCTATGGTACCACGGCGCCGCGCGTCCCACAAAAGGTTCACGGTCTTTTCGGAACGACACGAATCTGACCCATCGAAACACATCTCCACCGTTCCTTCAACTGGGAAAATGCCGTCCCCGGGGCCTGAGAAGGGCCCCGGGGACGTTCGACTGACTGCGGGAACGGCCTTTCCGCTCAATGTGTTCGGCTGAGATCGGAAATCAACCAAACTGAACTAGGTTCAGTTGACATGGTTAAAAACGAGGGGCGACGCTTTTGCGTCACCCCTCGTCCCGGCCGGTTGCTTTAGTTGTACACACGGTAGTTACACTTGAACTGGGTTATGTGTCCATAGTTGGAGCGGTACCAACCCGACGTATAGCTGATTGCCTCTGCGCCTAGATAGTCGTAGCCCTTGTTGTAGCGAAGCTGACGGTAGGTCGTGTCGTACTCTGCTACGTAAAACGTGTCTCCAGAGAAGGCTTTGTACCGGTCTTTAACCGTCGAAGCCATGTACGCGGGTTCGACATCGCCTTTCTCTCCGTTGAGCGCATAGACGGGTGCCGCGATTCCGCATAAAGCCGTTGCCACGAGGATGGCGTAGACAGCCATGCGCGACGCATTGGACTTCAGCTGTTCAAATAGTTTCATGTCATTCATCTCCCTCGTATGTATCGAGGTATTCCTGCTTGAGCGTCTGCGAGGACGACTCGATCTTTTCCACGAGCGTGCCGGCCTCGATGAAGTAGAACGAGTTGGTGAGGTCTGCCAGGTCGTCGAGCAGATGGCTTGAAATGAGCACGCTGCGTCCCCGCGCCACTTCGCTGCGCATCGCGTCGCAGGAGGTTTTCCGTTTTCCCGGATCGAGGCCGTTCAGCGGTTCATCGAGGATGAGGTACGGGCAATCGGTCGCTATCGCCATGGCAAGCTTTACCTGCTGCTTCATTCCTGTCGAGAGTTTACGGGTCGGCTTGTCGAGATATGGGGAGATTCCGAGGGAGTCGCAGAGCGAGTCGATGTCGGCGGCCGATTTCCACGCCTCCCTAACGAAAGCAAGGTGCTCGATGGCCGATAGCGTGGGATAGAGATCCGCGCCGCCCGAAGAGCTCAGGTAGACGAGTTCTGCAAATTCGGCTGATCGACGTTGGCAGATTCCGTCTGCCGCCAGGCTTCCCGAGCGGATGCGGGTGGGAAATTGGCCCGACAGCGCTTCAAGAAGGGTGGTTTTCCCCGAGCCGTTGGGAGCAACGAGGCCCGCCGCCGTTCCCGGGCTCAGGAAAAGCGACCCGATTGAAAGTATCGTCGTGCTTCCGTATCCCACGCTCGCGTCTAGAAGCTCGAGCCCATGGTGCTTTTTCGCGGGTCCAGGCTGTTTGGGGGAACGTGTCGCAACGGCGCCGACCGCAAAAAGGACCGCGACGTATGCCAGGGCCACGGCAAGCATCGATGCGCTGCCTGAACCGGAGCCAATGAATTCTGTCGGGAAGCATCCTACGTAGCCCGTTGCCTCGATAGGCGAGAACACGGCCAGCGGCAGGAGATTGAGCGCGGCGTTATGCCCCAGCGCCGAATCGGACAGCAACGGGAATGCCGGGGCCGCGACAAGCAGCGCTGAGGTAAGGGGGCCCGCGAGGACGCGCCTCGTTGCGGTCGATAGGACGGCGGAGCAAACGGATATCAAGGTTCCGCCCGCAAGCAGCGCGAGAAGCAGGGCTGTGAAGACGTTTCCCGCGGTCGTGGTGGTAAGCGCGCCGTCATGGAAGAAGGCGATCGGGTACCCAATTTGCCCGAAGCCGTTTAGGACCAAGGCGTAAATGCCCCCGGGTGCGAGGCCGGCGAGGAGCATCGCGGTCCCCGCGACGATTATCGAAAACACGATCTGGATAAGGCGCCGGAATTTGGGCGCGGGCGCCTTTGCCGCCAGGGTCGCAGGCCTTGTGGCGCCGAGCACGAGTATCGACGAGAGAAGGAAGGGGATGAAGGGAAGGAAAGACGGCGCCGTGGCAATGGCGTAAGGCAGGAAGGAAAGGAATGGCAGGTCGTTTGCGGAGGCCGGGATATCCGTGATGCCGGAGCTGCTCAGGGCACGGCAATATGCGAGCGCTGCGTCATTGGTCTCTCGGTCTCCCACGATGGACCCGGATTGGAAGCCTTCGCCCATGAGCGCGTAGTAGCTCTCGGCAGAATCGAGAAAGGCGGCGTCGGTTTGAGCGGCAAGGGCGGCGTTCGCGTATCTTGCAAGCTCCGCGTCAGCTTGCTGCTCTGGCGATAGGTCTGTGCCGCTGGCTTGGGGTGCGCGCATATTGAATGCGTCGACAAAGCCCTGCATGCCCTGCTTCATAAAGAAGGGCCCGTAGATGGGTGAATTGAACGCAATGGGGACGGAAAAGGCTGCAGCGAGAACGAGCGTACAAATCCATGCGGCCTTGTCTCTTAGGATCAGTTTGAGAAGAAGTCGACAGTACATTCAGAAACACCTACGTTCCTCAAAGAATCGTTAGATTAAAAGTAACAGACCGGATGAAGATACGTGCGACGGGGGCGAGGCGAATGGCTGAGCGGTATCGATATGCGGGTTTAACGGTATTATATTGACCACATAGATTTTTAACTTGCATTTCTACCCGCCCTTTTCGTAGAGTCGCCGATACGTGCTTAGCGCACCCTCGGCGCGTCCGGCAGGCTTTGCGAAATGGGATCCAGGAGACTTCGGCGCAGCATCATCTTGCGGAATGCTTCTAATGAGCCTCCCATCCTTCAAAAACAGAATCTCATCGCACAGCCTATCGACCGAATCCAAGATGTGGGATGACATGATGATGCACGTACCAGAATCGGCCAGCTTCCTGAGAATCTCGGAATGCAAGTCCACCCTGCTGGGGTCGAGCGCGTTCATGGGCTCATCTAATAGAAGGTACCGCGCGCCCGTCGCATACGCAATCGCCAGGGTAAGCTGCTGCTTCATGCCCTGGCTCAGAGCGCGGATCCTCATCTTCGCGAACTCGCCTATCTGCGTTTGTTCCACTATCTCTTCGATATCGCGAGCATGCGGCCACATATCGCAAACCATCTTGAGGTGATCTTCCGCACGCAATCCGGGATACAGCAGCGTCCCCTCACCAGGTGCATAGAAGATCATAGAACGGACCTCTCTCGCACCTGTACCCTGCACCTCATCCAGAACGATGCTCCCGTCCACGCGAGGACCCGGCAAACCTGCCATCGCACGCAGCAACGTCGTCTTTCCATGCCCGTTCGGAGCGACGAGACCGTAGACCGTACCCGGGGCAAACTCAGCGTTCACCGAATCTACGAGCACCTTCTTTCCATATGAGATCGTCAGCGTTTGAAGGTCAATCATCGAGATCATCCCCTTTCGATCTTTGGAACACTCAGGCGCACCATCAACGGAGATACGGCGCCCAAGACCACCAGCAGAGCGCCCGATGCGCCGACGACCTCTCCAAAAGGCATCGCGTTCGTCCCTCGCCCAAGGAACCCAATCGTCCCCACCTGGGAAGCGGGATCAAACGAGGCGAATGGAGCCAGCAGCGCGACGCCCATGCCCACGCTTTCAACATGAGCGCTCAACGAACCCAACACCAAGAGAACCGCGCAAACCATTCCGGTGACAGCGGGGTTGCGGCTAATCGCTGCTGTCAACGCAGCGACGACGGAAATCACGCCGTATGCCATGACCAGCAACGGAATACTGCACAACACCGCCTCCCCCACCATGGACGTTGTCGAAGCTCCCGCCCGAATGAGAGCGACGGGATACTCCGATCCACCCGCACCGTTCTTAATCACGGACACAACGACAGCGGGAACCATCGACACCAAAAGCAGCACCAAGCCAAGCAGGAGAGCCAGCGCAACAGCCGTCAGAAAACGCACATGCGCTGTTGCGGGGATCTGGAGAACCAGAAGGGAACGACACTGCAGGTGGGTGCACGCGAGCGATGTGACAACCACGGGCAACAGCAAAAATAAGGAGGGAAGCGCTGCCTGGAGATACGAAAGGAGGATTAATGGGGGCATCTTCGTACTTAACTCGTAAACCTTGGGGTCCGGCAAGCTCGCGATCGACTCAAGCAGAAGGGCGCGCGCCTCCGCACGAGAAGGAGTCTCCGGCTCGATTCCGATCGATTGCAGGAGAGTCGCATCTGCCGCGCCCAGCTCACCTCGAGCGCGCTCGTACGTCGCAAGGCTTCGAAACCCCTCCGCAGGCATAGGCGCGTACACGAAACCCGAAAGAGCATCCCGCATGTCTTCCAGGGCCGCTTTGCCCTCGACGTCCATATTCGCAGCGCTCTGCTCTAGATACCGATCTATTGAACGGAGCTCCCCATCCCTATACCGAACAGCGGAAACGTTATCAGCGTCAGGAAACATCTCGACCAGAGCCGGGGCCAGCATCGTCGTCGACATTGCAATCGCGCATACGGCGAGGGTAGGAGAACGCAGGAGCAGTTTCCCCATCGTTCTTACGTATGCAACGGCGGAGGCACAAGCGCTCGAACGAGTTGCCGTTCTCGATGCAGTGAAGGAACCTCTCTCAAGACAAATCGGGGATATCGGGCACGCGCAGCCGCTCTTTCCAGCAACGCAAAGCAGGCTAATTGCCAGCACCTCGATCCCGATTGCGCATACGAGGGCAATCGCGCCACGCTCGAAGCAAAGTCCAGGCAGATTCACTATCTGCGTTGTCGGGTACGGGCTATAGGCGCCGACGGTCAACTCAGTGTTCGCATACGTAAGGGGATTCAACAGGGCGAACTCACGTAAAGCGATGGATCTTCCGTAATACCCGGGAACCATCGTCACCCCCATCAGGGCACATACGAACACGATTCCAAGCGTAGGGTTATTGGCAATCTTCACGGCAAGGTGAACGACAAGCGAGATGAACGCTGCCACCAAGAATTGCAAGATGGCCGTCTGCGCGAACACCAGCCAAGCCGGTTTGATAACCGGAGTCGCATATTGAATGTAGCCTATCGGATAGAACGGCGAGCCCGGGCCATTCTTCACAAGCGCGGCGATTATCCCTGGAAGATTGATGGCGAGGACGGCAAGCATTGCAAAAACACTCGCCCATACGCTCGATGCAACAAGTCTACCCAGCTCGCCCATCGGTGCCTGGATGATGAGCTTTTCACGTTTGTTAAGACGCGCGGCAAGGAACGAGACGGCAACGGCCGTTGCGACCCATAGCAAGTACTCCTTCGATCCGTCATAATAGGTGTACTCTCCATCCGATATCTGCAGAAACGGAAGTAGGGGAGAGAGCGGTGCCAAGATAAGACGTCCCGCGGCAAGAGGGTACAGAAGCGCGGGCATGCTTGATGAAGAGGTATAGACACCGTCCTCCCCCGCATTCACAAGCGCATCCGCATAGGATGCTGACAATTCCTGCTCAACACGGGTTATTCCCGACTCGAGGTATTCGACCCGTCCGTCGATGCCAGCCGCGCTCCTGAAGACGGGCAGAGCACAAAGAACCATCAACGCAACAACGACAACACAGAGCGACCTGGAGGAGAGAAGCGACCTAAAGATCGCCTTCGAGATTTTGAGCATATTCATCGCCAACCTTAACCTCATCCAGTCGGAACAGAAGGGCCGAACAAAATGCTCGGCCCTTCCTCGCATCTAGTAGGTGCTATAGACAAATTGCCATTTATCAGTTGTGCCAAGAACACCACAGGAGCACATTGCAGCGAGGCGGGATTCCCTATGATGCGCGGATCGGCGATAGCCATTTCGGTAGGAAATCGTCTTGTAAGAGATGTTGAACATCGAGATGCTGTGCCCGCTTACGCCGCGAGGACAGCTGTAGCTCCAGTAGGTATCGACGACGTCGTCCGTATACCCGAGGGGCTCAACGAGGGCACACTGGCTGCTCTCATGGGAAGGAGGCATCGGGGTATCCGCAAAAGCGGGGGCTCCCGGCAGCAACAAACAAAGAGCGAGGCCGAGGAAAACCAAGAGCTTACACGACTTAACAGTACTGAACATAATCCTCTCCAATCTAGAGGGGTTTCGGTTGCAGTATGCTGTGATTACTTGCCGGCAAAGTCAATTTAACATAAACTGTTAAAAAGTAACCTGAGTTTTTTAAATTCTTCGGAGGTTATTATGAGTTCCGACAATCGCACTCCCCGGCTTCATTCCTTCCGCATCGCATGTGCGATAGCCTCTGCGACCCTTTGCGCCACCGCCATCGCACAAGTGGCGTTCTCCTTAAAGCCAGCAATCGAAGTGCTCGACAACCCTGTAATTGCAGACTCCCCCGCGTATCCAGCCCTTGCGATCTCGACATTGGTCCCTGCCGTCATCGGTATCGCTACGACCATCCTCAGCGCCGTTCTCGTGTGGACGATCAAGAGCGGAGACCCCTTCAAGAAAGGGTCTGCGACATGCTTGAAGGTGCTCGGCATTCTCTTCGTTGTTCAAGCTGCCACCAGCCTCTACGCCGGCTCACTCAAAACCTCCGTTTCGATGTTTGGCGGCGAGGGGGCCGTCGGCGCCCAAGAGATCGCTTCATCATTCGATTGGACCTCTCTGGTTCTCGGCATCGTCCTGTTCATGCTTTCCCAGCTCTTCTTGTACGCCCGAGAGCTGTACCTCGACTCCGACGAGATTGCGTAAGGAAACGCCATGCCCGTAATTGTTCGCCTCGACAAGATCATGGCCGAGCGAAAGATTTCCTCGAACGAACTTGCCGAAAGGATTGGAACCACGCCCGTGAACCTGTCCCGTATTAAAAAAGGGCATATTCGCGGCATTCGCTTCAACACACTCGAGCAGCTATGCCTCGCCCTTCGTTGCCAACCCGGAGACCTTCTCGAAGTCATGAGCGAAGAGGATGCCCGAAAGGAGTTCGGACTCGATTGGTCCGCCGAGGATTAGAGGGCGGTCGTACTCGCCCTGCACACGGGGATGCGAATCGGCGAGGTCTGCGGCCTTCGGTGGTGCGATGTGGATTTCGAGACGGGCCTGATCTCGATCAGACACTCGGTGGCGTACGCGAAGGGAATGGGTTCGTTCATCAAGGACACCAAGACCCATGACGCCAGGGGTATCCCCATCGACCCGGTCGGCCTACTCCCCTTCCTGAAGGAGACCCACGAGATCGACTGCGGAAAGCTGCGCTTGCGCGGCCTTACCGGGGCGGTCGAGATCGGGGACTGCTACATCCTGTCGGAGCCGGGCGCGACCTTCGCGACGACAAGCTATATCCGCAGGGCGTTCAAGACGTTCTCGGAGACCAACGGCCTCATGGGCACCAACGATGAGCTGATCACGTTCCACGGCCTTCGCCACACGTTCGCAACGCAGTGGATCCGCCAAGGCGGCGATATCAAGGCGCTCCAATCGATCCTCGGCCACAAGGACGCCATGGCGACGCTCAACGTCTACGCCGACATCGAGCCCATCTCCAAAATCCATAACATGCTGCGCGCCACGCCGTGCCTTTGGCGCGGGCACCTCGGGCCGAGGGTCGATCCGGGTCCAATGTTCCAACAGAGGATCCAGGAGTCCATCGAGACGCTCCAGGCGTTCGGCTACGGCATCACCGAGCCGGACGACCGAAATATCGCCATACGCGACGTGAAGACGAACAGTTGGCTCTAGCTCACCGAGTACGCGGCAGTGCTGGGCCCATCCCAACTGAGGTCACGGTGGTCCGATAGGGGCGCCGCCCGCGGCATGCGCCGCGGAGCGGTATCCCCTACCGAAGGGCGGGGATGCCCTCCGCTTCCAGTTCGGAATCAGCCGTCGGAGGCGTTCGGCTGACTGCGGGAACGGCCTGTCCGCTCAATGTGTTCGGCTGAGATCGGAAATCAACCCAACACGAGCCGGACACGCGCCAGACGGCTCTTCCCCGTGCGGCCTTCCCCCTTACGCTCATGTTGCAGGCATGTAACGCCGCAGCGAGCGCGCCTTTTTTGCGCCAGACAGGTACAATGATGAACACTGTACCGTAGCGGAGCGCCCCGCGCGCGCCGCAATCACGCGAAAGGGTTTCCCATGGCCGAGATCTCGTCCTCCCGTATCGTCATCACCGTCCTTGGCAAGAACCGCCCCGGCATCGTCGCCGGCGTCACCCGCGTTCTGGGCGAGGCCAACGTCGACATCCGCGACATCACGCAGTCCATTATCGAGGACATCTTCACCATGACCATGCTGGCCGACACCGCCGAGTCCAAGCTCGACTTTGCCGAGCTGCAGAAGGCCCTGGCCGAGGCCGGCGAGCTTTCGGGCGTCAACGTGTCCATCCAGCGCGAGGACGTCTTTAACTTTATGTACCGCCTGTAGCGAACAGGCTGCGTGGAGACGGCCCAACGTGCGCCCAGGCGCAACGTCACCACATGGCCCGGAGAGGAGCGCACATGGCCTACGACGCCAAGAAAATCTACTACCGCTTCGACGACCACCTGAGCCGTCTGGTCTTGGATTACGAAGCAAGCCGCCAGATTTCGTCTGAGAGCGAAAACCTCTACCACGGCCTGCCGACCGACCCTTATGACGAGGGCCTGTTTGTTGAGCACAATGTCAAGCGCGGCCTGCGCAATGCCGACGGCTCGGGCGTGGTCGCGGGCCTCACTCGCATCTCGGATGTGCACGGCTACAACAAGGTCGACGGAAAGGTCGTGCCCGATCAGGGCAAGCTCACGCTTCGCGGCTACAGCATCGAGGATCTGGTCAACAATGCCCAGGCCGAGAATCGCTACGGCTACGAGGAAGTCGCCTATCTGCTTATCACGGGTTCGCTACCCAACAAGGAAGAGCTCGACGGCTTTTGCGAGCGCCTGGGCGCCTTTAGACATCTGAGCGACGAGTACGTCAAAGAGTTCCCTATGACCACGGTGTCGTCGAGCATCATGAACGTGCTCCAGCGCGCCGTGCTGCTGCTCTACGCCTTCGATGCCGAACCAGACGTGATCACGCCCGAGCACGAAATCGACGTCGCCATTTCCATGCTCGCACGTCTCCCGCGCATCGCCGCCTTCGCACACATGGCCTCGATCGCCAAGCTTCGCGGCTCCGAGGTTCACGTGCCGCACCCCACGCCCGGTCTCTCCACCGCCGAGACCATCCTACAGGTCCTGCGCGGCGGCATGGCATTCACCCGCGATGAGGCGATGCTGCTCGACGTTATGCTCATGCTGCATGCCGAGCACGGCGGCGGCAACAACTCCACCTTCGCCTGCCGCGTGCTGTCCTCTTCGGCAACCGACCCGTATTCCGCTTACGCCGCGGCTATCGGCTCGCTCAAGGGCCCGCGCCACGGCGGTGCCAATGCCAAGGTCGTGTCTATGCACGAGGACATCCGCGCGCATGTCTCCAACTGGGAGGACGAGGACGAGGTTGCAGCCTACCTGGGCAAGATTCTCGACAAGCAGGCCTTCGACGGCACGGGTCTCATCTACGGTATGGGCCACGCCGTCTACACGCTGAGCGACCCGCGTGCCGAGGTGTGCCGCCGTTACGCGCGCTCACTGGCAGCCAAGAAGGACTTGGGCGAAGAGTTCGCACTCATCGAGCGCATCGAGCGCCTGGCACCGCAGGTGATGCGCGACCACGGCATGACCAAGCCCATCTGCGCCAACATCGACCTGTACACAGGCTTTATCTACAAGATGCTCGGCGTGCCCGAAACGCTCTTTACGCCGCTATTCGCCGTCGCCCGCATGGCCGGCTGGTCGGCACACCGCATGGAAGAGCTCTTCTGCGCGCACCGTATCATCCGCCCCGCCTATCGTCCGGTGATCGAGCCGCTGGAGTACAAGCCGCTCGCCGACCGCTAGGACGCGGACCGTTATAGAACTCGAGCGTGGCCAGGGACCCAAGCCCTCGGCCACGCTTTTTATGCCAGTAGAAAGGACCGCATCAAATGATTGTGTTTTCCGATATGGATGGGACGCTGCTGACGAGCGATAAGCAAATGAGCGATGCCACCTGGGCGATGCTCGACGAGCTCGCACATCGTGGCATCGAGTTTGTTCCCTGCACGGGACGTCCACTGTCGGGCATCTTTGAGCCCATTCTCGCCCATCCCGCCGTGCACTACGCGGTCTGTGCCAACGGCGCCAGCGTCTGGCAGCTCGACGAGGATACGCCCACCGACGCCTCGCGCGCCACGTGCATCTTGAGCCGTCCGCTCGACCGTGGCATTGCCCACCGCATCCATCGCATTGCCGCCGGCCACGATGTGACCTTCGATATCTTCGCGGACGGGCAGTGCTTCCTCCCCCGCTCGCTCTACACGCGCCTGGACGAATTCTGCGGCGGCGACCCCCACATCGCGGCTTCGCTCAAGCGCACACGAACACCGATCGACATGAATATCGACAGCAAGATCGACGAGGTCGAGACGCTCGAACGCATCGCCATGTACTGGCACGACCCGGCCGATCGCGACGCCATCGCGGCGGAGCTCGACACGCTCGGAGGCATTGAGGTCACACGTTCGTACGCCATGAATATCGAGGTCATGGGCGAGGGCGCCACCAAGGGAACGGCCCTCACGTGGCTATGCGAGCACTTGGGCGAGCGTCTCGCCGACGCCTGGGCGTTCGGCGACAACATCAACGACATTCCCATGCTGCAGGCAGCAGGCCACGGCATGGCCATGGTCAACGGCGAGCCCGAAGACCGCGACGCCGCCGACGCCATCACCGAGTTCGACAACGACCACGACGGCGTCGCCCGCACCATCATGGCCGCCCTCGCCTAGTCATTGGCCAGTCACTGGGGACGTTCTTGAATGACTAGTCGTTGGGGACAGTCTTCGCGAAAAAGCTGCAAGGACTGTCCCCCACTGCCGGCAGAAAAGGAACGTCCCCATCTGCCGGATTAAGCGAGACTCTCCAGCACGCGACGGAGCTCCTGCTGGACGGCGTGGTCGCGATTACAACCCACCACGCGATCGGCCACCGCCTTGAGCGCGGGGCGCGCGTTTCCCATCGCACAGCCCGTACCGACAAAGCGAATGATCTCGTAGTCGTTCATCGAGTCGCCAAACGCCATGACCTCGTCGCGTTCGACGCCATAGTGCTCCATGAGCTGTGCGATGCCCGAGGCCTTCGACACACCGGGCTGCATGGCATCGATCCACGCGTTGCCCGAAGGCGCAAAAGTAAAGAGCTGACCGAGTTCACGCTGCAGTACGTAAGCGCTGTCCATAACGGCACCGTCATCGCAAAAGATACTCGCCTTGATGATATTTACGCTGGGATCGGGCAGCTCCCAAATACGCTCGGCATTGGGAAGGTCCTTATCGACCTCACGCACGAACTTGCACTCGTCATCGAGCAAGAAGGACTTGGTTCGGTCAAAAAGCGCAAGATGCAGATTGGGAAACGTCGCGACGGCTTGGGCGAGCCTTCGAATCGCCAGGTGCGAATACACCTCACGGTCTACCATCTTGCCGTCGGCGAAGACCTGGGCACCGTTAGCGGCGACAAAGTCCATCTTGTCGCGAACGGGCGCAAAGAACTCGCACAGGCGATCGTAGCGACGACCTGACGATGCGGCGAAATGCACGCCATGCTCGCGTAGCGCCAGAATCAGTTCGTAGGTCTCGGGAGGCACCTGGCCGTTTTCGTCAAGCAACGTGCCGTCCATATCGGATGCAATCAGTTTAAACATAGAAAAGCTCCCTTCGGGCTTGTTGGAATCGAACGTGTATCCGATTCCAACGTACCCAAAGGGAGCTCAAATAAGACTCCGCGGGCGTAAACGTTACAAGGACCTGGCAAATAGCTCACACATGCCAGAGGTCTCACGGTCGCGGCGTCAGGCGACACGCCAAAGAGTGTCCCCAACGACTAGTCGTTTAAGAACGTCCCCGATGACTAGTCGGCGTAGGTGAAGGTTGTAACGTCGAACATGCCCTCGGGGCGGATGCGGAGCGTCGGGATCACCGGCAGGGGCAGGAAAATGATGCCCATGATGGGGTCGAGCGGCGGCTCAATACCCATGGCGCGCGCCTTGACCATAAAGTCGTCGTGCTGCGCGGCAACGTCCTCGGCCGTACCCTCGCTCATAAGGCCACCGAGCGCCAGCGGAATGCGCGCCACGACCTCGCCGTTGCGCACCAGCACGTGGCCGCCCTGGCCCACGGCCTCAACGGCAGCCATCATATCCGCCGCATTGTCGCCCACCACGCACACGTTATGCGAATCGTGGCCGATCGTGGAGGCAATGGCACCACCGGTGATGGTGAAACCGCGCACCCAACCGCGACCGATATGCTTGCCGACCAAGCCCAGACCGGCGGGGCCGTCGCCGTCGACACCCTCGACCTGCAACGACACGCCACGGCCATGGCGCTCAATCAGCATAATGCGGCGCAAGTCCTCGTCAGTCTCGGGGCGAATCATGCCCGTGATAGCCATGCCCGGGATCACATCGATAACGGCCTCGCCCGGCTTAAAGGCATAGTCGAACACATCGAGCGAAAGCTTCGGCAGCTTAACGGAGGCACGCAGCTCATCGGCAAGGGCCGCAACCTCGGCCATCTCGGGTGCAATCTCGCCCACAAAGGTGCCGTCCTGCGCCACCAGGGCACCGGCGGCATATACGCGATGCGGAGCCGTGGCAAACGTCAGATCATTGAGCACCAGCAGGTCGGCACGCTTGCCCGGGGCAATCGCACCGCGTAGCTCGTACGGGTCGCGGCAGCCGTGATCCAGGCCAAACGCCTCGGCCGTGGAGAGGGACGCCATAGAGATGGCAACCACGGGGTCAATGCCGGCCTCGATAGCCACACGGCAGGCGTTGTCGATCATACCGGTCGAAAGCGCGTCGGAGGGAGCACGGTCGTCGGTCGCAAAGCAGCAGCGGCGGGCACGGGCGGGGTTTTCCAGCAGCATCGGCGACAAGTTGGCCAGGTCATGGCTGCACGTACCCTCGCGCAGCATCACATACATGCCGCGGGACAGCTTGTCGAGTGCCTCCTCGGGAATCGTCGACTCGTGGTCGGCGATAATGCCCGCCGCGGCATAGGCGTTGAGGTCCTTTCCGGCAACGAGCGGCGCGTGGCCGTCAACCTGCTTGGACGGCGTCTGGTTGGCAGCATCGATGCGAGCACAGGTCTCGGGGTCGCCCATAAAGACGCCCGGCAGGTTCATCATCTCACCCAGACCGAAGACATCGCCCGGATACTCGGCAAAAAACGCCTGCATATCGGCGGCGGTAATGACGGCACCGGCCTGCTCATCGGGCAGCGCGGGCACGCACGAGGGCATCATGTACTTGATGGAAATGGGCGCGCGACGGCCGTCCTCGATCATAAAGCGCAGGCCGTCCAGGCCGGAAACGTTGGCAATCTCGTGGCTGTCGGCAATGGCAGTGGTGGTGCCGCGCGTCGCCGCCATGCGCGCATACTCAGCAGGGCGGATGTTCGAAGATTCGATATGCAAGTGCCCGTCGATAAAACCGGGGGCAAGATAGCGGCCCTGGCAGTCGATGACTTCAGCCGCCTCGTAGGTGCCAGCAGCGTCATCGCGACCGTCGTAGAGCACGCCGACGATTACGCCATCCTTGACGGCAACGCTACCGGGCGCCACGCGCTGGCCATATACGTCGACAATCTGCGCATTGGTAAACAGCGTGTCGACGGGCACGCGACCCTCGGCAGCGTCGATCACAGACCTCATGACCTCAACGGACATACATACTCCTTTAACCGTAGAAAAAAGCTGCGGGGCGGACAGACCTTCACCGCAGCAAACCAATAGCCATTGTATGCCCAAAAGAAAGTCCCGCTAACACCCCTTCCGCTTAACGGCACACGCCGCTTGGCGCAATGGGGACAGGCTGCTTTGTACCAATGACAAGGAGTGTCCCAAAGTGCCGGCACAAAAGGAACGTCCCCAAGTGCCGCAAAATGATGAGAGTGGATAATCTCCCACTTTGAACCCCAAAGCAGGCCAAAAACGGAAGATTATCCACTCTCATTCTGTGGGCACTCATTTAAGTCTGTCCCCAATGAGTGCACCTAACTGCCACCTACAACAACGGAAGCGCCGATGTCTTGGCAACGACAGACACTATGACCCAATCCGA